>JAHJYN010000211.1 GCA_018826885.1 Alphaproteobacteria bacterium
CGACGGCCCTCTTCATCCAGCAAGCGGTTGACGACATCGGGCTGGGGCGTGGCGGAGGGGCCGCCGTAACGGGCATTCAGCGCGCAGGCCAGGAAGGCGCGTTCGGCGTGGGTCTGACCCGGAACGGGTGCCCGCAGGACCTGATCGAACACCAGCTCGACCCGGTGGTCCGGGTGCAGCCGCGCGCCGAGGTCGCACAAATGACAGGCGGCGGTGGTCAGGGTGCGGTCGCGCTCGCGTCCGAAGGTCTCGGGCAGGGCCGGCAGGACCGGGTCGATCCAGGCCTGGACCGCGCCCGGCAGCAGGGGCGAGATGCCCTGCCGTGCGCCCCAGGTGGTGCAGCCGGCGATCAGCGGATCGCTGGCCAGATGTTCGGCACTGAGCGCCTCCTGCAGCAGTCCCTCGCGCAGGCCCCAGGCCGAGAATTCGACGGTCCTGAGCGCCAGCTTCTCGATCAGGGCCTCGAGCACCAGGGCGGCGTAAGGCAGGGTCTCGGCGCGCCGACGCGACACCCCCGGGGTCCGGTCCAGCGAGGTCCGCGACTGACGCGACACGAATCGGGCCACCTCGCGGGCGTCGTCGGCGGTCATGGCGTACTGGTGGACGATCTGCAGCGGATAGTCGGACATGGCCATGTGCAGCTGGGCGATGCTGCGCCAGGCCCCGCCGACCGCGTGCAGGGTCGAGGTCTCGAAGTCGACGGTCTTGCCCTTGAGGCGTTTGTCGATCTTGGCGCGCAGCTTTTTGGCGTCGAACTCGCTGTCGTCCGCGAGCGAGAAGGGCCCGAGGGGGAGGGTGATACCTTGCCCGACCTCGCCCTTGCCGAGCCGGATCAGCTCCAGACTGGCCCCGCCCATGTCGGCCGCGACGCCTTCGGCCGTCGGATGGCCGGCCAGCACGCCCCGCGCGGCGTAGCGGGCCTCGTCCTCGCCGGACAGGACCCGGATATGGAAGCCGGTCTCGGCCGCCACCCGCTCACAGAAGGTCACGCCGTCCTCGGCCTCTCGCACGGCGGCGGTGGCGGCGACGAACACATGCTGCGGGCGGACCCCCTCAATGACAGCGGCGAACCGGCGCAGCGCCGGCAGGGCCATGCCCACGCCCTCTTCGGACAGGCGGCCGGTCCGGGGCAGATCGCGCCCCAGACCCGCAAGCACCTTTTCGTTGAAGACGGTCCAGATGGCCCGACCTTCCAGCCGGTACAGCACCAGACGGACCGAGTTGGAACCGATGTCGATCACCGCCGCATCAGCGGACGCGAGAGCCGTCGCCGGGAGGGACTCAGCCATTCGGGCGATCGTAGCGGAGCGTGGCCGGCAGGGTCTTCACCTTGCTGCCCCGACCCGACAGGCTGGGGTTGGTCATGAAATAGCGGTGGGCGGAGAAGGGCCGCTCGGGATCGGCGGGCCTGAGCCGGCGGTAGTTGCCGTCGGAATCCAGCTCCCAGCTCTGGGCATCATCCTTGAGGTTGGCGACCATGATCTGGTCCAGAACCTGGTCGTGGACGGTGGCGTTCAGCACGGGCGCCATCACCTCGACCCGGCGCTCCAGGTTGCGGTTCATCCAGTCCGCCGAGGAGATATAGACCTTGGCCCGGTCATTGGGCAGGTCGCGGCCATTGGCGAAGGCGACGATGCGGCTGTGCTCCAGGAAGCGGCCTACGATCGACTTGACCCGGATGTTCTGGGACAGGCCCTTCACGCCCGGGCGGAGGCAGCAGATGCCCCGGATCACCAGGTCGATACGCACGCCCGACTGGCTGGCCCGGTACAGGGCGTCGATGATGTCGGGATCGACCAGAGAGTTCATCTTGGCCCAGATGGCCGCCGGCTTGCCGCGGGCGGCCGCCGCCATTTCCTTCTCGATCAGGGCGATCAGGGTCGACTTCATGTTGAGCGGCGAGACGACCATCTCTTCCATGTCGTCGGGCTGGGCATAGCCGGTGATGTAGTTGAACACGCGGTTGGCATCGCGCGTCAGGGCGGGCTGGCACGAGAACAACGACAGGTCGGTGTAGATACGCGCCGTCACCGGGTGATAGTTGCCCGTGCCCACGTGGCAGTAGGACCGCAGGGCGTCGCCCTCGCGCCGGACCACGACGCTCAGCTTGGAGTGGGTCTTGTATTCGACGAAGCCGAAGACGACGTGGACGCCGGCCCGCTCCATGGCCCGGGCCCAGCGCAGATTGGCCTCCTCGTCGAAGCGGGCCTTGATCTCGACCACGGCGGTGACGTTCTTGCCGTTTTCGGCGGCCTCGATCAGGGCCGCGACGACGGGGCTGTCGCGCGAGGTGCGGTACAGGGTCTGCTTGATGGCGATGACGTTCGGGTCCCGCGCGGCCTGACGCAGGAACTGCACCACCACATCGAAGCTCTCGAACGGGTGGTGAATCAGCATGTCCTTTTCACGGATGGCGGCGAACACATCACCGCCGTGGTCGCGGACCCGTTCGGGATAGCGCGGTTCATAGCCGGGGAATTTGAGGTCGGGGTGGCCCCCGCCGATCAGTTCCGACACCTGGGCGAGGCCCAGCATGCCGTCGATCATCACCACATCCTGAGGCTGGGCGTGGAGTTCGCGCGTGATGAAGTCGCGCAGATCATCCGGCATGGACGCCTCGATCTTGATCCGCACGACCGAGCCCATGCGCCGCTGCTTCAGGGCCTCCTCGAACTCCATGACCAGGTCTTCGGCCTCTTCCTCGATCTCGATGTCGGAATCGCGGATCAGGCGGAAGGTGCCCCGCTCCAGCACGTCACAGCCGGGGAACAGATGGTCGATGAAGAGCATCAGCAAGCTCTCCAGCGTCACATAGCGGGTGCGGCCCTTGGTCGAGCGGCCGTCGGTGGCCAGCGGCCAGAAGCGTTTGACCTGGGTCGGAACCGGCACCAGCGCATACAGGATCCGGTTATCCCGCCGCCGCCGCAGCTTCAGCGCCAGGGAGAAGCCGAGGTTCGGCAGGAAGGGAAAGGGGTGGGCCGGGTCGATGGCCATCGGCGTCAGGATAGCGAACAACTGATTCAGGAATTCGGGCTCCAGCCGCTCGCGCTCGGTCTTGGTGGCGCGGGTGGCGTCGATCACCTCAATGCCGGCCTGGGCCAGTTCGACCTTGAGCTTGCGCCAGCGCTTCTGCTGATGGGCCATCAGCTCTCCGGCCGCCTCATTGACCCGTTCCAGCGCCTGACCGGGGGTCAGGCCATCGGCCGACAGCACCCGCACGCGCTCGCGCACCTGACCCTTCAGGCCGGCGACCCGGGTCATGAAGAACTCATCCAGGTTGTTGGCCGAGATCGACAGGAAGCGCAGGCGTTCCAGCAGGGGGTGGGCCGGGTTGGACGCCTCTTCCATGACCCGCCCGTTGAAGGCCAGCCACGACAGCTCGCGGTTGATGAAGCGCTCGGGCGAGGCCATCAGGGAGTCGGACAGCTTGAGCTGCGGCGCGCGCGACGAGGGCACGACCTCGCCGACGGCCTGATCGGTGATGGAGGACAGTTCGGGGGAAGGCGTTTCCGTCATGATGCGGTTCTGACCCGTGCGAATGACAGTCGCAACCTTCGATCTCACTCCGGAGCGAACAGGTCGCCGCTTTCGTCCAGAACCCGGCGCGCCAGAACCCGGGTGACCGGGGCATGAGCCTGATCCAGCAGGTCGACAATCCGCTCGACACCGTCGGCCGACCGGTCCACGCGCCGGATCAGATAGTCGATCACATCGTCGGCCGGCTGCAGACTGCGTTCGGCGAAGCGGGCGCGGAACATGGCCGCCAGAACGGTATCGTCCGGCGGCTGGAGGCCCAGCACCAGCAGGCCATTCAGGCGCGACCTGAGGTCGGGCAAGACCACGGGCCAGGACCCGGGCGGGTCCCGCGACACCAGCAGGACGGCGCCATCGGGCGCCTGGGCCAGGTTCAGCAGGTGAAACAGGGTTTCGTCATCCACCGTCTCGGCCGCGTCGAGCAGCAGCCGTCGCCCCTCCAGCTCCAGCGGATCGGCCAGCGTCACCTCCATGCCGTGGAAGGGCAGGGCGCCGACGCGCTCGGCCCACAGGCGCGCCAGATGGCTCTTGCCCGATCCCGCCGGGCCATGGAGGGCCGCAGCCCCTCCGAGGGCGGTGGGCCAGCCCTGCAGCGCTGCATGGGCCGCCGCGTTGGACGCCGAGAGGACGAACGCCTCCTCGCGGCCACTCAGGCCGCGCCGGAGGGGCAGTCGCATCTGTCCGGGCCTGTCCGGGGAGGCTGTCATGCCGCTGACATATCAGAACCCGGCGCAAAGCGATCAAGGCCGCCTGTGGTCAGGGGGGACAAGCGTGCCCGCCTGTGGATGAACGGCTCAGCGCCGGGGCCTCAGCCGTCGCCACGCCGCTTCGAGACCGAGCGCCGCCAGCAGCGACAGGCCGGTCAGGGGGAAGATCACCCCCAGCGGCACGACAATGCCCAGCACGGCCGCGCGCGCCCGGGGGTCGGTCGGCCGGGGCGGGGCGGTCAGGCCCGCGCCTCGCGGACGCCGCTTCCACGCCATAAGCCCGCCGCTGATCCCCAGCACCCAGATGCCGATACAGCCAAACAGCATCAGCAGCCGGTTC
>JAHJYN010000029.1 GCA_018826885.1 Alphaproteobacteria bacterium
GCAAAGCGCACCGGCAGCGACTGGATGGCCACATCGTGGACCACCTGGTCATAGCCGCGCTGCAGGAAGGTCGAATAGATGGCGCAGACCGGCTTCATGCCATCGGCGGCCAGCCCGGCGCAGAAGGTCACCGCGTGCTGTTCGGCAATGCCGACGTCGAACGTCCGCTCGGGGAAGGCCTGGCCGAACAGGTCCAGTCCGGTGCCCGACGGCATGGCCGCCGTCACCGCCACGATGGACGGGTCGCGCTCGGCCCGCTTGATCAGTTCGGTGCCGAACACCTTGGTATAGCTGGGCGCATTCGAGACCGGCTTGGCCTGCTTGCCCGAGATGACGTCGAACTTGGCCACGCCGTGATATTTGTCGGCGCTGCTCTCGGCCGGGGCATAGCCCTTGCCCTTCTGCGTGACGACATGGACCAGCACCGGCCGGTCATCGACGGCGGCGGCATTCTTCAGCACCGGGATCAGGGCGTCCATGTCGTGCCCGTCGATCGGCCCGACGTAATAGAAACCCAGCTCCTCGAAGAAGGTCCCGCCGGTCACCATGCCCCGCGCATATTCCTCGGCCTTCTTCGCCGCATCGCGGAACGGGCGCGGGAAGTTCTGGGCGACCGATTTTCCGAACCGGCGGAGGTTCCGGTAGGTGCCGCCCGAGACCAGCTTGGCCAGATAGGCGCTCATCCCGCCCACCGGCGGGGCGATCGACATGTCGTTGTCGTTCAGCACCACGACCAGCTGCTTGGTGGTCTCGGCGACATTGTTCATCGCCTCATAGGCCATGCCCGCCGACATCGAGCCGTCGCCGATCACAGCCACGACCTTGTTGGTCTCGCCCTTCTGGTCGCGGGCCGCGGCAAAGCCCAGCCCGGCCGAGATCGAGGTCGAGGCGTGGGCGGCGCCAAACGGGTCGTAGTCGCTCTCCGAGCGCTTGGTGAAGCCCGACAGGCCGCCGCCCTGGCGCAGGGTGCGGATGC
Organism: Alphaproteobacteria bacterium; assembly: GCA_018826885.1. GTDB lineage: Bacteria > Pseudomonadota > Alphaproteobacteria > Caulobacterales > Caulobacteraceae > Brevundimonas. The sequence goes on from JAHJYN010000029.1 coordinate 977, forward strand.
GGTCGCGCCGCCCGGTCAGGATCTTGTGCGGATAGCACTGGTGGCCGACGTCCCAGATCAGGATGTCCTTGGGCGTCTCGAACACATGGTGCAGCGCCACAGTCAGCTCGACCACCCCCAGCGCCGAGCCCAGATGCCCGCCGGTCACCGACACCGCGTCGATCACCTCGGCCCGCAGCTCATCGGCCAGCTGCTTCAGCTGGGGCGTGGTCAGGCCCCGCGAGTCGGCGGGAACCTTAACAGTGTCGAGCAGGGGGGTATCAGGCATGGAACGGGCTCAGTGTCGGGCGCGAAGATCGCCCTCGATCTTCTCTACATGATTGAGAGGGGCGCGGAACACCAGTGAGGGATTCATGAGCAATGGCTGATTGCCGCAGACGGGGCCGTCAGGACCGGCGTTTCAGCACGACATCGACGCACGCCTTCAGCATTTCGGCGTCCTCGCCGAACACATCCAGATGGCCGCGGGCCTGATCGCGCAGATGGCTGACCCGCTCACGGGCGGCCTCCAGCCCCAGCAGGGTGACGAAATTGGTCTTGCCCAGCCGCGCGTCCTTGCCGCCGGCCGCCTTGCCCAGCAGCGTCTCGTCGCCCTCGGCGTCCAGCACGTCGTCGACGATCTGATAGGCCAGTCCCAGATCGTGGGCGAAGGTGATCAGGGCCGTGCGCCGCTCGTCGCGGATGTCGCCGATGATCAGCGGGATCTCGAAGGCATGGCTGATCAGGGCTCCGGTCTTCAGCCGCTGCATGCGCGCCACCCCGCCCAGGTCGTCGCGCACGCCCATCAGGTCGATCATCTGCCCGCCGGCCATACCCCTTGCCCCCGAGGCGTAGGACAGCCGCCGCGCCAGCTCGCAGCGGATCGCCGGATCGTCGTGGGTGTCCGGGTCCAGCAGGATGTCGAACGCCGCCGTCTGCAGCGCATCCCCGGCCAGCACCGCCGTCGCCTCGTCATAGGCCCGGTGCAGGGTCGGCCGGCCCCGGCGCATGTCGTCATCGTCCATACAGGGCAGATCGTCGTGGATCAGCGAATAGGCATGCACGCACTCCAGCGCACAGGCCGCCCGCAGCACCGGCCCCTCGTCCAGATCGAACAGGCGCGACGCCTCAAGGGCAAAGAAGGGCCGCAGCCGCTTGCCGGGCCCCAAAGCCGCATAGCGCATCGCCTCGGTCAGACGGGATTCGGGGCCGTCGGCCCGGGGCAGCAGCTCGTCCAGCGCCACCGTGATCAGATCGGCGACCTCGGCGATCCGGTCGATCACCGCCTGCTCCGGCGAATTGGCCGCCAGGGGAATCAAAACAGCCGCCCGCCGACCGGGACCTCGCGGTCGACCCCGACCAGCACGACCTCGCCGTCGGCATCGGGAAAGCCGAGGGTCAGCACCTCGGACATCACCGGCCCGATCTGGCGCGGCGGAAAGTTGACCACGGCGGCCACCTTGCGCCCCACCAGCTGGTCGAGGGTGTAATGGCGGGTGATCTGGGCCGAGGATTTCTTGACCCCGATGGCGGGACCAAAATCGATGGTGAGCTTGAAGGCGGGCTTGCGGGCTTCCGGGAAAGGCTCGGCGGTGACGATCCGGCCCACGCGCACGTCAACCTTCATGAAGTCGTCAAAGGCGATCTGCTCCGCAGCCGGCCCGGTCATCAGTCGAAACCGGCGGGCTCGGCCCGGGCGGCCTTTCCGTCAGGGCCAACGACGATCTGCTCGACGCGCAGCTGGGCGGCCTTCAGCCGGTCCTCGCACAGGGCCTTCAGACGGGCGCCCTCCTCGTACAGGGTGATCGACTCTTCCAGCGGCGCCTGCCCGGACTCAAGCCGCGAGACAATGCTCTCCAGTCGCGAGAGCGCCTCCTCGAAGGACAGGTCCGGATCGGTTTTGGGAAGGTCGGCGGTCATGGCTGCGGTTCTGACAGGCCCGGTCAGGACAGGCAAGACAGCGGGCCGGTCAGCGCTTCACAAAGCGCCGCTGCGACCAGTATTTGAAGCCCTGATTGTGCGCGAGCCGCCAGCCATGCGCCTTCAGGCACCGACCGACCATGTGGTTGAAATAGCCGTGGGCGAGGACCAGTACATCCCCCCCCATGGCCGCCTTCTCGATCAGCAGCCGTCCGGCGCGATCGGCCCGGGCCTCGGCCTCGCGACGCGTCTCCTGCCCCTGATGGTGATCAAAGGCGTGCCACCAGAAGCGCGACACCACCCCCCACCAGCGCGGCGACAGCTTGAACCAGTCGGGAAACGGCGGCGGCGGCAGGGGCGCTTCGATGAACAGGGCATCGCTGATCACCTCGCGATCCCCGGAAATGGCGGCGGCCGTCTCGATGGCGCGCTGTCGGGTGGACGACAGGATCAGGGCGGCGCCCTCCGCCGTCAGCAGCAGGTCGGCGGGCGGCGTCTGGCCTTCCAGCAGGCCGCCCAGTTCATACTTGCCCCACCAGTCGCGGTACTGGCGCGCGGTGATCAGGCATTTGCGCGACAGGGCCGGCTCGCCGTGGCGGGCCAGCACGATATCGCCGCTGGTCCCGGGCAAGGGTTCAGCCGATTCGACATCCTTGCGCGTGCTGTCTGCGGCCAGATCATTGAGGCGGTCAGGGTCAAGCATGGCAACGGGGCGGCTGGCGACAGCAAGACTGTCGGTCGGCGTGTCCCTCATTCCTCCCCCAGTGCCTGAACATGGGCCACAGCAGATCGCCCCAGACCTTCGAGGTCGTAGCCCCCCTCCAGCGAACTGACAACCTTGCCGGAGCAGACCCGCCTCGCGACCTCGACGACCGCGCGCGTCGCCCAGGCGAAATCCTCGGCCTCGAGGCTCTGGTGAGCCAGCGGATCGCGCCGGTGCGCATCGAACCCGGCCGAGATCAGGATCAGGTCGGGCGAGAAGGCTTCCAGCGCCGGCATCAGGCCGTCGGCAAAGGTCCGGCGCCAGGAATCGCGGGCTGCATGCGGCTCGACCGCGGCGTTGACGATATTGCCGACGCCCGTCTCGGACGGCGCGCCCGTGCCGGGATAGAGGGGCATCTGATGGATCGAGCCGAGGAACAGGCTGGGATCAGCCTCGAACGCCGCCTGGGTGCCGTTGCCGTGGTGGACATCGAAATCGACCACCGCGACGCGTTTCGCCCCCTCGGCCTGCGCCACCCGCGCCGCGACCGCGACATTGGAGAACAGGCAGAACCCCATCGACTGGTTGGGCTCGGCGTGGTGACCGGGCGGGCGGATGGCGCAGAAGGCCCGGTCCATATCCCCGGCCATGACGGCGCGCACGGCATCGACCACGGCTCCGGCGGCCAGACGCGCCGCCCGCACACTGCCGGGCGACAGATGGGTATCGGCGTCCAGCGACACCCGCCCCGCCGCGGGAGAGGCCTTCAGGATGTTGGCCACATAGGCCGCGGGATGCAGCCGCTCGAGATCCTCAATCGAGGCCTCGGTCGCCGCGCGACGGTCGCCGTCCAGTCCGGCATCCGCCAGCGCCGCCAGAACCGCGGCCAGCCGCTCGGGCCGTTCGGGATGGCCGATGCCGGGCTGATGTCCGGTCATGTCGGGGTGGGTGAAGATCGGCAGGGTCATTGCCCCCAGACTAGGCTCCGAATCCCCGCTTGTCGCCTGCTTCGCCAGAGCGTGATAAGCGCCCGGCATGAGCGATATCCTGATCCGCCCGGCCCGTATGGCCGACGCCCCCGCCCTGTCCGACGCCGGCAGCCGGACCTTCGTCGAAACCTTCATGGACGGCTTCGGCATCCCCTATCCCAAGGACGACCTGGCGGTGTTCATGGAGGCGGTCTTCAGCGTCGAGGCCACCCAGGTCCGGCTGGCCGATCCGACCATGGGCTGGTGGGTGGCCGAGCGCGACGGGCGCCTCCTGGGATTCGCCAACACCGGCCCGAACGCCCTGCCCCATCCCGACGCCCGCCCCGGCGAGACCGAGCTGAAGCGGCTGTACATCCTGAAGGAGGCGCAGGGCCTCGGCCTCGGCACGCGCCTGCTCACGGTGGCCATGGACTGGATGACCGAACACGGCACCGGCGCCCAGTGGATCGGCGTCTGGAGCGGCAATCTGAAGGCCCAGAAGCTCTACGCCGCCTACGGCTTCGAAAAGGCTGGCGAGTACCAATTCCCCGTCGGCCGCTGGATGGACGACGAGTTCATCCTGAGAAAACCCGCCTGATCCTGAATGGACGCCGGGACGGCGGCGTGGTCTGTTGGCCGCCTGTCCCACGGAGGGTTCCGCCATGTTCCGTCATCTGTCTGCGGCTGCGATCTGCCTTTGCCTGCTGGCCCTGCCCGTCCATGCGCAGGCCCAGGCGGCCAGCGAGGCCGAGGCTCGCGCTCACGCCGAGCAGATCATCGCCGATTCTGGAGGGGCCGCATTTTTCACCAACATCACCGACAGCGACATGCCCACGGTGCTGCATGGCCCCAGTGGCATGGTGTGCGAATTCCCCGGGGCGGATGAGCGCGACAACATCAGACTGTTTCAGGCATCCGGCATGGACGTCGGTTGCAGTTCCTGGATCGGCCGCACGTTCGTCACCATCTTCGCCACGCGATATGACGAGGTCTATTCTGCAGAAGAGGTCATGGGCGCTGCAATCCGGGCCATACAGCGCAGTGCGCCTCGGGCCGAACCGATCGACAGCACCTTCGAAGTTCGAACGCTCCCGGGCCAGAAGACGCCGTTGGTGACCGTGTTCGAGCTTGAGATCGATGGCCGACCGGTCCGCAGCCTGATCCTGGTGCAACACATCGGTGAATGGAGCTTCAAGGTCCGCGCGACCGGACCCTCTGGCGATGACTCGGTGGTCGAACTGTCCAGCATGGCGTTCGCCATTGCCCTGCAAGGGGCGGGCGCCGGGGGTGCACGGGACTGATGCTCCTCCCCTTCTTCACCGCCCTGCGGGACGCCCGGGTTCCGGTCTCGCTCAAGGAATGGCTGTTCCTGATGGAGGCCATGGACAAGCGCGTGCTGGACGCCGGCGCGCGGGTCGAAGACTTCTACCACCTGTCGCGCGCCGTCCTGATCAAGGACGAGAAGCACTACGACCGGTTCGATCAGGTGTTCGGCAAGGTGTTCAAGGGGCTGGAGACCGTCGGCGCGGGCGAGGAACCCGATGTCGCCGGCGTCCCCGAGGACTGGCTGAAGCTGCTCAACGAAAAATATCTGACCGACGAACAGAAGGCCGAAATCGAGGCCCTCGGCGGCTTCGAAAAGCTGATGGAGACCCTGAAGCAGCGGCTGGAGGAACAGCACGACCGGCATCAGGGCGGATCGAAATGGATCGGCACCGGCGGCACCAGCCCGTTCGGCAACGGCGGCTATAACCCCGAGGGGGTCCGTATCGGCGGCAAGTCGCAGCACGGCCGGGCGGTCAAGGTCTGGGAAAAGCGCGAATACAAAAACCTCGACGACTCGGTCGAACTGGGTACCCGCAACATCAAGGTGGCCCTGCGCCGCCTGCGCCGGTTCGCTCGTCAGGGCACCCCGGACGAGCTGGACATGGACGCCACCATCGACGGCACCGCCCGGCAGGGCTGGCTGGACATCCAGATGCGGCCCGAGCGCCGCAACACGATCAAGGTGCTGCTGTTCCTCGACATCGGAGGATCGATGGATGGCCACGTCAAGCTGTGCGAGGAACTGTTTTCGGCCGCCAAATCCGAGTTCCGCCATCTCGAATTCTTCTACTTCCACAACTGCCTCTACGAAGGCGTCTGGAAGGACAACCGCCGCCGGCACGAGGCCCGGACCCCCACGTGGGAGGTGCTGAATCGCTATCCGGGCGACTGGCGCGCCGTCGTGGTCGGCGACGCCACCATGAGCCCCTATGAGGTCACCATGCCCGGCGGATCGGTCGAGCACTGGAACGAAGAGGCCGGCGCCGTCTGGCTGAAACGCCTGCGTCAGCAGTGGTCAAAGTCGGCGTGGCTGAACCCGGTGCCGGAACGCTACTGGTCCTATACGCCGTCGGTCGGCCTGATCCGCGAGGTGATGGAGGACCAGATGTTCCCCTTGACTCTCGATGGGCTGGAGCGCGCCATGCGCTCTCTGGCCCGATAGGCCGACGACCACCCCCCAGGAGGCGTCCATGCTCGGTGCAATCATCCTTGGTCTGCTGTTGCAGGATCCCGCCCTGCCCCAGTGGGCCCGCGACGACCCCTTCGCCTGGGAGCGCGCCCGCTGTCACCCCCAGATCCGCGGCGACACCCCGCTGGAGTCCTGCCAGTTCCGCGTCCGGCAACAGCTGATGGCCGAGCTGGGCGACGGTCTGCCCGAGGCCCTGCGGCCGACCTCGGCGCTGGAAGCCTGCGCCCGTGCCCAAGCCGATGCCAACTTCGCCGTTCAGTGTGACCAGCCCCGCGAGGTTCGCGGGCCGTCGACACCGCAACTGCGGGAACAGGCCCGGTGCAGCACCCGCCCCCGTGCGCGACCCGACGGCGGCGTCATCTGGGAAGAGGTCTGCGACCCGTCCAGCACCCGCGATGAGGGCAGTGGCTTGCGCATCAACCTGTCGGGGCGCGACTGAAAAAGGCCACCGTCCTGCGACGGTGGCCCCTTCGATCCGGCGGATTGATCCGGATTAGTTTTTCACGTCTTCCTTGACGTCGCCGACGGTCTTCTGGACCTTGCCTTCGACCTGATCGGCCTTGCCTTCGGCCTGCAGTTTTTCATTGCCGGTCACATCACCAGCGGCATCCTTGACGTTGCCCATGGCTTCCTTGGCACGGCCTTCAACTTGATCCTTGTTCATCGTCGTCTCCTGGGAGGAAGGCGAACCCGTTGTCCGCCCGATGACAATTCAACAGGTTCAGCCCGTTGTCGTTCCCCGGATCACGCGGATGTGCGAGACCTCAGCCAGACGACCACCGCCCAGGCATGGGCTTCATGGCGCAGGCTGGCCAGGGCCTCGGCCGGGTCCAGCCAGACCAGCTCGTGGTCATCCTCGATCTTGCCAGACGGGGCAGGGTCCAGCAGACGCAGCGTCCAGAACCCTCCCGTATTGTTGACCGTGCGCCCGTCACTCTTGTCCACAAACTGGGCGGCTTCGGTCAGGCGCAGGTCAGCGGCCACGCGCAGGCCGGTCTCCTCGCGAAACTCCCGGACGACGGCCTCCGCCTCGGACTCCGCCCCATCCCGCGCCCCGCCCGGCAGGTCGAGGTAGCTATCCTTGCCCCGGTCGATGCGCACACAGGCCAGTTGCCCCTCGCGCACGAGAAGGCCGAACGCCGTGGGTCGCGGCGCATAGATGTGGTCAGGCCTGGCAACGCCGAACTGCAGCATGGTCCGGCCTAGAGATCGAAGGCCAGCTGGGCGCGCACACCCTTGTGCGCGTCATCGAAATCGACCCGCGAGCGGAGGCCCCCTGCCATGGCCGCCACGATCTTGGACCCGAGTCCCGTTCCCTTGGGTCCCGCAGACTGGTCGCCCAGTCCGGGGCCGTCGTCTTCGACCGTCAGAAGGGCGCGCCCGTCCCCGTCCGCCTTGAGGTGGATCCGGATTTCGCCCCCCTGGCCGGGCTCATAGGCGTATTTGACCGCATTGGTGACCAGCTCGGTGACGATCACGCCCAGCGAGACAGCCTGATCCGTGCCGACACTCATGGGGTCGGCGTCGAGGGTCAGATTGGGCGTACTGTCCTCGCGGCCGAGCGAAACGCTGAGCTCCTCGATCAGGCTCTTCAGATACTCATCCATGGCCACCTGGGCCATGTCCCCCGAGGTGTACAGCCGGCGATGCACATGGGCCACCGCCTCGATGCGCGCCTGGGCCTCGCGCAGGGCATCCCGGGCCGCGCCGTCGGCCAGCTGGCGCATCTGCAGCGAGATGAAGCTCGACACCAGTTGCAGCGAGTTCCCGACCCGGTGGTTGACCTCACGCAGCATGGCCTCGGCCCGGTCACGGGCCATCCGGACCTCGTCCTGGGCGGTCTCGTTCTCGCGCTGCAAGCGCCGCCGGTTATGGGCGTCCTCAATGGCCGAGCGCAGGAGGGAGGTGAAATCCTCCGACACGTCCTTGATCACATAGTCCGCCGCCCCGGCCCGCAGGGCGGCCACGGCGATGCGGCCCTCCTGGGCGCCCGTGACATAGACGACGGGGGGCGGGTCCGGCAGGGCGAGGATGTCGGGCAGCACGTCCAGCCCGTCACGCTCGGGCATGTAGTGGTCCAGGGCACAGACATCGAACACCTGACCACTTTTCAGGCATTCCAGCCCGGCCTCACCATCGGCCGCGCAGGTCACCGCGAAGCCCTGACGGCCGAGTTCCTTCTCGACCAGACGCGACAGGCCGCGATCATCGTCGATGTAGAGCAGTCTGAGGGGCGTGGTCAGCGGTTCCAAACAGCGCTCGTTCAATCGATTTCGGGGGCCTGAATCACGGAAAGGAACAGCCCCAGCTGACGGATGGCCTCGGAGAAGGACTCATACTCCACCGGCTTGGTGATGTAGACATTGCAGCCCAGATCATAACACCGCTGGATTTCCGTCTTGTCGTCCGTGGTGGTCAGGATCACCACCGGTGCGCGCCGCAGCCGGGTATCCGACTTGATCTTTTCGAGGATGTCGGTGCCCGACATATCCGGCAGGTTCAGGTCCAGCAGGATCAGCAACGGGCCATTGGACAGAACCGCTTCGCTGAACAGGTGCTCAAGGGCTGATGTGCCGTCGGCAAAATGCTCGATCTCATTCGAGATATTGGCCCTGCGGATGTTCTTCTCGATCAGCCGGGCATGGCCGTGATCGTCCTCGATCATCACGATTTTGACGGGTGTGGTCATGACAGGTTTCCATGTTCCGGGGCGTACAGGCGTTTGGGAAATTTGAGGATGAATGTCGAGCCTTCCCCCAGCCGCGACTCCACCTCGATATCGCCGCCCATCCGGCGAATGCTGTTCTTGACGAAGGCCAGCCCGAGGCCTTCGCCCGGCTGGTCCTGCTTGCCGGAGCGACGGAACAGTTCAAAGATCCGTTCGTGGTCCCGGTCCGAAATACCACGACCGTTGTCGATGATCCGGTACTCGACCATGCCGTCGATCAGGTCCTGACCCTCGACCCGGATCCGGCCCGGCCGCTTCGGGTCCAGGTATTTGACCGCATTGTCGATCATATTGCTGAAGACCTGCTCCAGCGACAGTCGATCTCCCGTCAGACCGGGCAGCTCGGCCACCTCGATCTCGGCCCCCGCGCTTTCCGTCTGGTGGTTCACGCTGTCGGCGATCTTGCCGACCATGGCCGTCATATTGATCGGCTCGGCAGACAGCACCCTTCGCCCGTCGCGCGAAAGCTTCAGAATGGCGTTGATCAGCCTATCCATTTTTTCGGTCGAGGCGCGGATGAAGCCGATCGCTTCGGGCACATCCTCGCGCACGGCGACCAGGGCGTCGCGCTCCATCAGATCCGGGGCCTCCGTCTCGACCTTGGCCATCTGGCGGTCGATGACGCGGCCCGCCTGTTCCAGCTCGGACGTATAGCCCATCACATTGACCAGCGGCGCGCGCAGGTCGTGGCTGACGATATAGGCGAAGCGCTGGACCTCTTCATTGGCGCGGATCAGGTCGCCCGTGCGGTCCCGCACCTCATTCTCCAGATTGGCGTTGATGCGATCCAGCTCATAGTGCGCCGCCTGCATCTCGCGCAGATAGCGCGCCACGATCCATGCGACGATGCCCGCCAGCATCAGGACCAGCACGCCCGCCATGGCATTAACGCCAATCGTCGCACGCGCAGACCATTCAGACTGCTGCCGCCGGGACGCGAACCGCTCACCCTCGATCGCATCGATGGCGTCGATCTCCAGCCGCATGGCGTCCATCAGTTCCTTGCCGCGCCCGTCACGGACGATCTGCACGGCATCGCCCGTGCGACCGCTGCGGGCGAGCGTGATGCTGGCGTCCACTAGCCCCATGCGCTCGCGGGTCAGCTCACGCAGACGATCAACCCGCTCGCGCACCTCCGGGTCGCCGGACGTCAGGTCATCCAGTTCCTGCATCCGTATGGGCAGTTCGCGGATCGCCTCATCGTGAATGGTCAGAAACTGCTGCCGCCCGGTCAGCAGATAGCCCCGCTGTCCGGTTTCGGCATCGACCAGCCGCGTCAGGACCTCCCGTGCGGCCACCTGGACCCGCATGCTGCGGTCGATCGTTTCATTGAACTCGGCCGTGCGGCCGATCATCAAAAAGGTCGCCAGATTGACGACAAGCAGAAGGACCAGCGCCAGCGACAAGAGGCCGAGCAGGGACCGGCCGAGACTGGCCGTGCGCAGGAAGCGGCTGAACGCCGTCAGATTTTCGCGGATTTCCCAGCTCATCGCGGACCACGTTTACCCGCCGGTCCGCCCAAGTCCAGTCGCGTCTCGGGTGAAACCTTCGACCTTCCCGCGATTTACGGTTAGCATAGGATTGATACGCAACGCGTAAGGGGGCGACATGGTCTGGTGGTGGTGGATTATTCCGGCGATCGTGGGTTTGGCGGGTGTCATCTTTCTGCTCAGCGGTCTGGCGGCTTTTTTCCGCGGCAAGTTCCTGAGCGGAGGGCTGGGGGCCATCGGTGGCGGGGGACTGGCGGCAGCAGCGGCGATCGCGGCGCTGCTCGGCATGAACGTCCAGACCTATGCCCGCCTCACATACGAGCGACCGGTCGCTACAATCCAGGTCAGGCAGCTCGGCCCCCAGTATTTCGAGACGACCGTCATCCAGCCCGCCGCCAACGGCACTGATGCGCCGACCACAGCGGTCTACCCCCTGCATGGTGACGAATGGCGGATCGAGGCGCAGGTCCTGCGCTGGAAACCCTGGGCCACGGTGCTCGGCCTCGACACCCAGTACCGGCTGGACCGCTTGTCGGGCCGCTACCAGTCGATCCAGCAGGAACGCGAAGGCATCCGCAGCGTCCATGACCTGAGCGGCGGCGATCAGCCCGACGCCCTGCCCTGGCGGATCAACGCCTGGGACATGGCCCGGCGCTATCGCCGCTATGTCGATGCCGTGGACACCCTCTACGGCGGCGGAGCCTATATGCCGATGGCCGATGGCGCCGAGTACGAGGTCTGGATCACCCAGTCCGGCCTTGTCGCCCGTCCGACCAATGAAGCCGCGCGTCAGGCCTCGTCAGAGGGCTGGACCGAGGTCAACTGACGCCGGGGGATCAGACCTGCCCCAGCGTCCGCAGGCGGGCGCGCGGGTGGATCTCGTTCTGGCTCATCACCACGGTCTGGCCACGGAAACGTTCGATGATCGAGCGCACATAGGGCCGGACCTGCGGTCCCGTCAGCAGCACCGCCGTCTCGCCCGACATGGCGGCGCGTTCGAAGACGTCCCGCACGGCCCGGATGAAGTCCTGCAGCCGTGACGGCGCCATGGCCAGCTGCTTGTCCTCGCCCTGACCGACCAGACTTTCGGCAAAGGCCTGCTCCCACTCGGGCGACAGGGTGACAATCGGCAGGGCGCCGTCGTCGGCCTTGTGCTGCCAGCACAGCTGACGCGCTAGGCGGGTGCGGACGTGCTCGACCAGGGTGGTCACCGAACTGGTGTGCGGCGCGGCTTCCGCCAGCCCTTCCAGAATGGCGGCCAGATCGCGGATCGAGACCTTTTCCTTGAGCAGGGTCTGCAGTACCCGCTGCAGGGTGGTGACGGTCACCGAGCCGGGGATCAGGTCCTCGACCAGCTTCTTCTCCTCGCCCTCCAGACCGTTCAACAGCTTCTGCACCTCGGCATAGGACAGCAGCTCGGCCATATTCTCCTTGAGGATCTCGGTCAGGTGCGTGGTCAGCACGGTCGAGGGGTCCACCACCGTATAGCCGCGGAAGGTCGCCTCCTCGCGCAGGGACTCGTCGATCCAGGTCGCCGGCAGGCCGAACGCCGGTTCCTTGGTGTGCTCCCCCGGCAGCTCGACCTGACGGCCCGCCGGGTCCATGGCCAGCAGCTGTCCCAGCCGCACCTCGCCCTTGCCGGCCTCCATCTCCTTGATCCGGATGGCATAGCCTTGGGTGCCGAGGCGCATATTGTCGAGGATGCGCACGGAGGGCATGACGAAGCCGAACTCCTGGGCCAGCGACCGGCGCAGGGCGCGGACCTGATCCGTCAGGCGACGGCCTTCGAGATCATTAATCAGGGCCAGCAGGGAATAGCCCAGCTCGATCTTCACCTCATCGATATTGAGCGCGGTCGAGATCGGCTCTTCGACATCCTCGCGTGGCTTTGCAGATTCTGCGGTTTCCACCGGTGCCGGTTTCAGGCGCGCCCGACCCAGTCGCCAGGCCATGAAGCCCGCCCCGGCCGCCAGGGCCGCAAACGGCAGGATGGGCATGCCGGGGATCAGGCCGATCAGGGCGGAGGCTGCTGCCACCATGCCGAGGCTGATGGGATTGGTGGCCAACTGGCTGACAAGGGCCTTGTCGGCCGAGCCCTCGACCCCGGCCTTGGACACCAGAAAGCCGGCGGCGATCGAGATGATGATGGCCGGCACCTGGGTGACCAGACCGTCGCCGATGGTCAGCTGGACATAGGCCGTGGCCGCCTCGCCGATCGGCAGGCCGTGCTGCAGCGTCCCGATCAGGATACCGCCCAGCACATTGATGAAGACGATGATCAGGCCGGCGACCGCATCGCCCCGGACGAATTTCGAGGCACCGTCCATGGCGCCGAAGAAGGTCGATTCCTGCTCCAGCTCCTTGCGACGGGTCTTGGCCTGGTCCTCGGTGATCAGGCCCGAGGACAGATCGGCGTCAATGGCCATCTGCTTGCCCGGCATGGAGTCCAGGGTGAAGCGGGCCGAGACCTCCGCGATCCGGGTCGAGCCTTTGGTGATGACGACAAAGTTCACCACCAGAATGATGGCAAAAACGATGATGCCGATGATGAAGCTGCCGCCCATCATCAGGGCGCCGAACGCCTCGATCACATGGCCGGCGGCGTCCCCGCCCTCGTGACCGCTGGTCAGAACCAGCCGGGTCGAGGCCAAGTTCAGCCCGAGGCGGAACAGGGTCGAGACCAGCAGCACCGTCGGGAAGATGGCGAAGTCCAGCGGCTTCTTCATCATCAGCGCGGTCATCAGGATCAGCACACTGGAGATCAGCGAGATCGCCAGCAGCATGTCCATCAGGAAGGCCGGGATCGGCAGGATCAGCAGCAGGATGACGCCGATGACGCCGACCGCCATGCCGACCTCGCCGCGTGCGACCCAGCCCAGCATGTCCTTGCCCGAAGGCCGCGCCATGCCGTCCTTCATCATGATGGGAGTATCAGTCATGCCCGGCGACCGTCAGGGCGCGCCGCACGGCCTCGGCCAGGATAGCCTCTCCTTCGGCGAAGCTGTTCGTTTCCGGCCCCTGGTAGTAGGCCACGACGTGAACGGGCTGGCCCTGCGGTGGCAGCATCAGGCCGATGTCATTGATCGGGCCGGCACTGCTGGTGCCGGTCTTGTGCGCCACGGTCCAGCCCTGCGGTGCGGCGGCCTTCAGCCGGTTCCGTCCGGTCGGGGTCTCGGTGAGCCAGGTCATGAGGCGCTCGCGCGACCGGGGCGCCAGCAGGGTCGAGTCAGGGCCAAGCACCCGGGCCATGTTGATGGCTGTCTGCACGGGGGTGGTTGTATCGCGCTCATCGCCCACGCCATTCAGGCCCGGCTCCAGCCGGTCCACACGCGTGACCGTGTCGCCGATCCCGCGATACCAGGCCCGCCAGGTATCCAGACCGCCCATTTCGCGGATCAGAATATTGGCCGCCGGGTTGTCGCTCAGTTCAACCGTGGCCTTGCAGAGCGCTTCGATCGACAGCGTCTTGCCGACCGCATCCCCGGTCACCGGGGCGTGCATCACCATATCGGCCTCGCTGACCGGCACTTCGCGATCCATCCGGACCTCGCCCCGATCAGCCTGCTGGAGAACGGCGGCCGCCAGAAACAGCTTGAACGTCGAGCAATAGGTGAAGCGCTCGGACTGGCGCCAGCCGACCGTATCGGCCCCGACCACCTGAATACCCAGCCGCCCGCCCTGGCGCGCCTCAAGGTCGCTCAGGTCGACGGTCAGGCTCTCCCGCCGGGAGGTGGCTGCCGGCCCGGCAGCGCTGCAGCCGGTCAGGGTGACCAGGCCAACGCCCATCAGAACGCTTCTGCGATCCACGCTCTCGCTCCTCAGCCGACGGCGGCGGAAATGCCCGACTGGGGCGCGGGGATGGGCGTGCCTTCGTCGGCGTATTCGTTCAGCTTGTTGCGCAGGGTGCGGATCGAGATGCCCAGGATGTTGGCCGCATGGGTGCGGTTACCGAGGCAGTGGCCCAGGGTATCCAGGATCAGGGTCTTTTCCATCTGGGCCACCGTCTGGCCGACATAGGCGCGGGTCACGGCATCAGCGGTCTGGGCCGCCCGGCTGGCTGGGCCTGCGTCCCAGGTCGCGCCCGTCAACGGTTGACCATCCGGCAGGCGGATGGCGTCGACATCGATTTCGGGGCCCTGGGCCAGCAGCACCGCGCGGTGCATGGCATTTTCCAGCTCGCGCACGTTGCCGTTCCAGCGATGCGCGGTCAGGGCCCGGCGGGCCTCGGCCGACACCGGCCGCACCGGCACGCCGTTCGCCGCCGCATATTTCCGCACGAAGAAGTCGGCCAGCGCGGGGATGTCACCGGGACGTTCGCGCAGGGACGGCAGGCGCAGATTGACGACGTTCAGCCGGTACAGCAGGTCCTCGCGGAAACTGCCTTCCGAGACCGACCGCGCCAGATCGCGGTTCGAGGTGGCGATGATGCGGATGTCGACCTTGACCGGCGTGGTGCCGCCGACGCGGTCGATGACGCGCTCCTGCAGGGCGCGCAGCAGCTTGGCCTGCAGCCGCACATCCATCTCGCTGATTTCGTCCAGCAGCAGGGTGCCGCCGTCGGCCTCCTCGAACTTGCCGACCCGCCGCGCCACGGCGCCGGTGAAGGCCCCCTTCTCGTGTCCGAACAGTTCCGATTCCAGCAGATTGTCCGGAATGGCCGCGCAGTTGACGCTGATGAACGGCTTGTCCGCGCGGCGCGAGTTCTGGTGCAGATAGCGGGCCATGACTTCCTTGCCGACGCCGCTTTCGCCGGTGATCAGGATGGACGCTTCCGAGCGCGCGACCTGGTCGGCCAGACCAATCACGGCCTTCATCGACGGATCGGCCGAGATCAGCGGGCGGTCGTCATCGGCCACCGCCGACAGCACTGCGGCGATCAGATCAGCCTCGGGCGGCAGGGGGATGAACTCCTTGGCCCCGGCGCGGATGGTGGCGGCAGCATCGTCCGGACCCGCATCGACGCCACAGGCCACGACCGGCACATGGATACGCTCGGCCTCGTTGGCGGCAATCAGGGCGGCGATGTCGATGCGATAGTCGACCATCAGCAGGTCCGCGCCCTGGCCACGCCGAAGCTGCTCGGTGGCCTGATCGCCTCGCTCGACGTGGTGCACCTTCGCGCCGTGGGCCATGGCCATTTTCACGGCCGAGGCCAGCTGCCCGCTCAGTCTGCCAACTACCAGAAGCCGCATGGGTCTTCTCCTCTAAATCTCACTGCCGGTCGCCATGTTCAGGCGCCCGTATCCTCGGTCTTGATGATTTCCGTCATGGTCACGCCGAGCCGGTCCTCGACCACTACCACCTCGCCGCGCGCGACCAGTCGGTTGTTGACGAAGATGTCGATGGCCTCGCCCACCTTGCGGTCCAGCTCCAGCACAGAACCGCTGGTCAGCTTGAGCAGCTGGGCCACCGACATGTGCGACTTGCCCAGAACGGCAGAAATATTGACCGGCACGTCGAAGACCGGGGCCAGATCGCTGGCGGACTTGTCCAGTCCGTCCTCGTTCGACACGGGCATCACCCCGTGGTCGAACTCTTCGAGCGGCAGATTGTCAGCAGTCATGGCTTCATCCCTTCGGACGATTCGGCGGTGTCGGGGGCTTGATCAGCAGCCAGCGCGCGGGCGACCGCAGCGGTCAGCCGGCTGAAGGTTTCTGCGGGGTCAAAGGCCGCTCGGCCATCGGCCCATTCCAGTTCAAAGGCGGCCTGCGCCAGACCCGGTTCGTCGCGGAACCGGACGGCGCCGGCATAGCCGACATTGGCGCACAGGCCTTCGATCTCGGCGCGGCCCGCGTCGTCGAGACCGGCCATGGCGATCACCAGCCGGGGAGAGGCATCGATCTCGCGGCCCAACTCCTCGAGAGCCGCCTGCACGGCGGCACGCGGCAGGCGATCCAGCGCCGCGAACGCCAGGGCACGCCCGGTCGCCAGGGCCAGATCGGCGGTCTGCTCCCGATAGGCTTCCACCACACCGGTCAGCCGCGGCAGGCTGGCGGTCAGGGCGGCGCTGAGATCCGCGACGGCCTGGGCGCGGCGGCTGTCGACCTCGGCCAGCGCCTGCGCGTGCGCCTCGCTGCGGGCCTGGGCGACCAGGGCCTCGACCTCTGCCGGAGAATAGGCGCGCTTGAGCGGCTGCCAGTCGGTGGAACGGACGACCGCGCCCGACGAGTCGAACTCGGTGTCGAAGGCAAAGGGACGGGAGGGGACGGTTGCGGGGGCCATGTCAGTAGATCAGCTCGTCGTCGCCGCCCTGGCCCACCAGCATGATCTCGCCCTTGGCGGCAAGATCCTTGGCGACCTGAACCATGGCCATCTGGGCCGAGTCGACGTCCTTGAGTCGGACCGGCCCCATCGACTCCATGTCCTCACGCATGATCTTGGACGCGCGCTCGGACATGTTTCCGAAGAACAGTTCGCGCAGGGACTCCGATGCGCCCTTCAACGCCAGCGCCAGCTGGTCCTTTTCGACCGCGCGCAGCAGGGTCTGGATGCCGCCCGGATCCAGCTTGGCCAGATCCTCGAACACGAACATCAGGGCCCGGATCCGCTCGGCCGCCTCGCGGTTGCGCTCTTCCAGCGCGCCGATGAAGCGGGCCTCGGTCTGGCGATCAAAGCTGTTGAAGATGTCCGCCATCATCTCGTGGCTGTCACGCTTGGAGGTCCGGGCCAGGTTCGACATGAACTCGGTGCGCAGGGTCTGCTCGATCTTGTCGAGGATTTCACGCTGGACCGGCTCCATGCGCAGCATCCGCTGCACACACTCCATGGCAAAGTCTTCGGGGAGCGCCGTCAGCACGCGCGACGCATGGTCCGGCTTGATCTTGGACAGGACCACGGCGACCGTCTGCGGGTATTCATTCTTCAGATAGTTGGCGAGGACCGCCTCGTTCACATTGCCCAGCTTGTCCCACATGGTGCGACCGGCCGGGCCGCGGATCTCCTCCATCAGCCCTTCGACCCGCTCCTGGGGCATGAAGGAGGCGAGCAGCTTCTGGGTCTGCTCGAAGCTGCCCATGACCGCGCCAGAGCCGCTCATACCCGAGACGAATTCCAGCAGCAGCTCCTCGACGACCGACGAGCTGACGGTCCCGAGCGCCGCCATGGCCTGGGAGATTTCCTTGATCTCGTCCTCGTCCAGCCCCTGCCACAGGCGGGTGTGCTCCTCGCCCAGCGACAGCAGGACGACGGCGGCCTTCTCCGGGCCGGTGAGCTTGCGGGCGTCCTCGACCGCAGGCTTGCGACTGACCATCCGCGCCGCCATCAGCCTTCATGCACCCAGCTGCGGAGGATTGAGGTCGACTCCTCCGGGTGACGCTCGACGAACTCGGACACCTTCTTGACGGAAGAAGCCTTCACCTGGCCCTCGATACGGGCGATGTCGAGCCGCTGCTCCATGTCGGTCGGACCGGTCAGCTGGCCGGCGGCGGCCTGGCCCGACGCCCCGACCGGCGTGGTCTGCAAGGCGGTAACGCCATTGCCGCCCGCCAGCGCCGGCATCCCGCCACCGCCGCCGCCCGCCGTCGCCTTCAGCAGCGGACGCAGCACGAACAGGATCAGCAGTATGCCGGTGATCAGCAGCACCAGCAGCTCGATGCCGCGCATCATGTCGTTCTTGGTGAAGTCGAACAGACCACCATTCGCCTCGGTGCCGCCATCCGGCGCCAGCTCGCGGTTGAATTCGACATTGCTGACCCGGACGATGTCACCGCGCTCGGCACTGAAGCCGACAGCCGCCTTCACCAGCTCCTCGATCTCGGTGATCTGCTCGGGTGTGCGCGGTGCATAGGTTGGCTCGGCGCCATCGGCACCGGGCGTCCAGACCCCGTCGACGGCCACAGCCACGGCCAGCTTCTTGACCTCTCCCGGCTCACGCACCGTGGTCGTGGTGGTGTTCGAGATTTCGTAGTTGGTGGTCTCGGTCTCATCCGTCCGGGTCGAGCCCTGCGCCGCGATACCCGGGGCCTCACCGCCCGGAATGTTCTGATCTGCGCCCACGCCGCCAACCGGCTGGCCGGTCGTGTCCTGGGAGTTCGAGCCATTGGTGGCCATGGAGCGCACCACCTGACCGTCCGGGTCAAAGCGCTGCTCCTGGGTGGTTGACCGGCTGTGATCGATCTCGGCGGTCACCTGCACCCGCGCGGCGCCGGGGCCCACGATGCCCTGGACGACATCCATGACCCGCGCCTGAAGCTGGGCCTCGGTCGTCGCCTTCATCCGGTCGGCGCTGGCGCCGGAAAAGCCATCCTCGTCGCCGCCCGCCGCAAGAGTGCGGTTGGTGTCGTCCATAACCGTGACGCGCGTCGGCTTGAGGTTCGGCACACTGGAGGCCACCAGCGAGCGAATGCCGCGGATCTGGTCGGCGGTAAGGTCGCGACCGCCCAACCCGACCACGACCGCGGCCGTCGGCTCGGCGGCCTCGGCCTGGAACAGGGCCCGCTCCGGCAGGGCGATCAGCACGCGGGCCATGGTGACCCCGCGCAGCGTCATGATGTTGCGGGACAGTTCGCCTTCCAGCGCGCGCTTGGCGTTCAGGTTCTGCTGGAACTCCGTCTGGCCCAGCACCGACTGGCTGTCGAAGATTTCGTAGCCGACCGAGCCACTGGTCACGATGCCCTTGCCGGCTACCAGCATGCGGGCGGTGCCGACCTCGTCCCGACTGACGAAGATGGTCGAGCCGTCCCCGCGCGACGAATATTTGATGCCGGCCGTGTCCAGCGCCGCCGTGATCTCGGCCGCCTCGCGCAGGTCCAGATTGGAATAGAGCAGGGCATCAGGCGCCTGGCCGATGCGCAGCATCAACACCACAAGCACCGCCGCAACCCCGGCAGCAACACCCGCCAGGGTAGCCAGTCGCCCGACCCCAAATCTCTGCAAAGCCCCGGAAAAGCCGCCCACGCGCGCCCCAACACCCCTACTCACAGGCGACACGCCCGCTAGGCAGAAAGTGCCGCCCGGATGGTAAACGGCGCGTTAAGAGACCGCAGGGATTGGCGAATTAGCCGTGGCCGGATCGGGCGTTCGCCGGTCAGACCGCGCGAGCTTTTGCCTTTTCGTCGGCCGCCGCCTGGATACGGGCTTCGGCGATGGCGTCGGCGACCTCGTGCGTGGGGCGCTTTTCGCTGTCGGAGCGCTCGAGGATTTCCTCCAGCGTTTCCATCAGGCGGGCCAGCTTGCCCTCGACCCAGGCCGGGTCATAGGCGCCGCCGCTGTTCCGGGCCGCCATTTCCGAGGCCACATTGATGATGCCGCCGCCGTTCACGACATAGTCGGGCGCATACAGCACGCCGCGCTCGAACAGGATGCGTCCGATCTCGGGCGTGGCCAGCTGGTTGTTGGCGGCCCCGACGATCGCGCGGGCCGACAGGCGGTCCAGCGTTCCGGGATTGAGCGTCGCCCCCAGCGCGCAGGGGGCATAGATGTCAGCCTTGACGTCATAGATGGCGTCGGGGGCCACGATCTCCGCGTTGTTGCGGCCGGCGACTTCTTCCAGAAGGGCGGTGTTGACGTCGGTCATCACCAGCTTGGCGCCGGCCTTGTGCAGCTTGTCGGCCAGATAGCCGCCGACGTGGCCGATGCCCTGCACCGCAACCGTCAGGCCGGTCAGGTCGTCCTGTTTCCACAGGCGGCGCGCGACCGTCAGGGTCGAGCGGAACACGCCCTCGGCGGTGACCGGACTGGGATCGCCCGAGCCTTCCTTGCCGCCGGACAGGCCGACCACGAATTCGGTCTCCTTGCGGGCCTCGGCGATATCCTCGACCGATACGCCGACATCCTCGGCCGCATAGTAGATGCCGCCCAGGGTGTTGAGGGCGCGACCGAACGCCTGGAACAGTTCGGGGGTCTTCTGGGTCCGGCTGTCGCCGATGATGACCGACTTGCCGCCGCCCATCTCGAGGTCCGCCACGGCGTTCTTGTAGCTCATGCCCCGCGACAGGCGCAGCACATCCTCAAGCGCCTCGGCCGCCGTGGCATAGTTCCACATCCGCGTGCCGCCCACCGCCGGACCGCGCGCGGTCGAGTGCACCGCAGCAATTGCCTTGAGGCCAGTCTTTTCGTCATAAAAGGCGTGCACGCCCTCATGGTTCGAGAACGACGGCGAATCGAACAGTGTCATGCCCTTTACGAGCCTTTCCTGGGTATTTTTGTTGCGGGCGCTGATACGCGGGTTACAGACCCGGAGCAAGCTTGACCTTACCTTGGGTCACCCCGTCTATCGCAGCGGGATCGGCCCGGCCCCGGACGGCAGCGCGGCGGCCTCATCTCTCAGCCAGGCCTCGATGTCGGCAAACACCCGCACCGCCTGAAGGTCACGGTTCAGCAAGTGGTAGCCGTCCTCGTAAAAGGCCGTGCGAAGGCCCGGCATCGGCCCGGCCCGCTCCAGCGCCTGACGCACCGCGCGATCCGGCACCAGATCGTCCCGTGCGCCGTAAAGGAACAGGGTTGGCGCACGAACAGCACCCAGTCCCTGCCCGGCCCCCTCCATCAGGTCGACGAGGCCGTACAGCACATCAAACCGGGTCGAGAGCGTCTGATCCGGGTCCCGACCACTGCGGATCAACTCCATCAGATGGTCCGAGGGCAGCACCTGATCGGCCGCCCAGGCGGGCGGTTCCAGGGCGACATCGCCAAACGTCCAGGCCGCTGCCGACAGGCTCAGTCGATACAGCAGCGGCTGGCTGGACCAGCCCCAGACTGCGGGGGCCAGCAGGATCAGCCGGTCCGCGACAGGCGGCGTGTCAGAGGCAAAGGCCGTGATCGCCACGGCGCCGCCCATACTTTCCCCGGCGACCGCGATCAGCGCCTCCGGATGGCGTGCCCGAACCAGAGCCACGACCTGATCCAGATCGTCCGCCATCAGCCCGCCGGACCACAGCCCCTGCCCCGGCGCATCGCCAAAGCCGCGCTGATCGTAGGCATAGGTGGCAATCCCGCGCTCGGCCCACCACGGCCCGGCCAGGCGGAAGGCGGCGCGGCTGTCATTGATCCCGTGCAGGGCGACGATCACCGCCCACGGCTCGGCCTCGCGGGGCGACCAATGCAGGTAAGGCAGGACCGCCCCGTCGCCCATGACAAAGCGGGTATCGTCCATGCGCGGCGCCATCTGTCGCTCGGGCGGCAGGAGGGGTGCCTGGACATAGGGCGCCGCGCACCCGGACAGCACCAGCATCACGATCAGGGCGATGCAGGCCCGCATAACGGCACCGGGGCCCCGGACGCCTTCACGGGACACTGCGGCGCGCGCGGGCTCAGTCGGCATCGTCCGGCACAGCGGTCCGGGCCTGAATCAACTGTTCGGATTCCTCGGCCGTCGGCAGGCGCAGCCGGATCACGCCCTTGAAGCTGGATGGATCGACCGGCTTGCCCTTCTTGGTGATCATCAACCGCCCCTGCCGCATCAGGCCGAGGGCCGTCGTGCGCACGCGCGGCAGCATTCGCTGCCACTGCTCCGGCTGCACGGCCTTGGCCACATCGGCCGGTTCGATGCTCTTGCCCGGCCCGAGAGCCGCAAGTTTTTCGTAGATTGTCTCTTCGATGGGGTCGCTCATTCGCCCTATATGCTGCATTGCGAGGCGAAGAAGAAGGCTGAGGATCATCATGGTCGCCAAGATCACCGTCACCGAGGGCGAATTCTCGGGCTGGCAGACCTACGACCTGCACGGCACCTTCGACCAGGTCGTCGGCCCGTTCTACTTCCGGCCTGACCCGGACGGGCGGATGCGCTGTGCCTTTCGGGCCGAGCCCAAGCACATGAACGCCGGGGGCCGCATGCATGGCGGCTGCCTGATGACCTTCGCGGATATCGCCCTCTTTCAGGCCGCCTATCAGGAGATGGAGGGCGCTTCGGGGGTAACCGTCCAGCTCGATTCCACCTTCGTCGACGGCGCGTATGTCGGCGAACTGGTCGAGGCCACCGGCGAGGTGATCCGCGCGGGCAAAAGCCTGATCTTCGTGCGCGGCCAGATCAATGCCGGCGAACGCGTGCTGATGACCTATTCGGGCGTGATCCGGAAGTTCAACAAGCGGGACTGACCGGCCGCTACACCCCCGCCTTGGCTGCAGGGCGGGCGCGGCAAGTATCCAGCCAGCGGTTCAGATTCTCCAGCTCGGCCGGGGGGCGGTATTTGATCAGGCGGGCAAAATCCAGACCGACAACCCCCACCATGTCGGCAATGGTGAAACGGTCCAGAGCCAGGAACTCCCGTCCCTCCAGGTGGCGGTCGAGGGTCTTCATGAAGCGTTCGGCGGCGACCCGGTTGTAATCCGCCACCTGCGGCTGGGGCGTGGCCTCCAGAACCGCCAGCGCCGGGTGGGTAAATCGCACCGTCAGCATGACCGGATTGGCCAGATAGAATTCGCAGCGCCGCGTCCACATCTCGACGATGGCCTGTTCGCGGGCGTCGACCCCGAACAGGTTCGGCTCGGGATAGACGGATTCCAGATAGCGGCAGATGGCGACCGACTCAGAGATACAGGTGCCGTCCTCCAGCTCCAGCGCCGGAACATGCGGCACCCCGACCTTCGCCCGGTATTCCGGCGTGCGGTGCTCGCCCGCCAGCAAATCGACCTGTACGACCTCGATGTCCGTGATGCCCTTTTCGGCCATGACCCAGCGCACGCGGCGAGGATTGGGCGCGCGGTGACTGTCGTAAAGCTTCATGGGTCGGTCCCTCGGTTGCTTATTGAAACCTAGGGAAGGCCGCTCCGGCGGGCAAGCCGCTTCAGTCGAGCTTCAGCAGGCGATCCAGACTCCAGCCCCCGGGGCCTCGCGCCAGAAGATAGACCAGCGGTCCGGCCCAAAGCAGGTGCGTGGGCCAGCCGGTCGGCACGACAAACAGCTGGATCACCAGCGTCATGGCAATGAGACCCAACGCCGATACCCGGGTCAGAAGTCCCAGCACCAGAAGGATGGGCAGCAGGTGCTCGGCATAGGTGGCCAGATGGGCGGCCACATCTGCGGGCAGAAGAGGCACATTGTACTCTTCTGCGAACAGATATTCGGTCGAGGGCGACAGGGTGAGAACCCCCTCCACCTTGGTCCGCCCCGACAGGAAGAACGGCGCGGCAATGCCGATGCGCAACAGCAGGGCGATCAGGCTTTCGGGAATGGCGGCGGAAATCTGATTATGGACTTCGGACAGACGGTTCATGCGCGGGCCTCGGGTTCGGATGTCAGAAACACGTCCGCCGCGAGCAGGCCGGCGAACAGGGTGGGGATGGATTGGGCGCGGTCGAGGCGCGCGGCCTGGTCCGCGGCGATGCCGAGAGGGCGCCCCTTCTGGCAGGCCTCCAGAAAGGCAAATTCGGCAGGATTGATAAGGCGCGCCCGGACATGGCCCACCGTCCTGTGGATCATCAGGCCTTCGGGGCGGGCCTCCCACACGAGGGACCCGGCAGGGATCTGCGGATAGCGGTGGGCCAGCCACAGCGACGGCACCGTCCAGTCAAAGCGGAACAGCCGCACTGAAGGGTGCAGCCCCACGGACAGACCCGTCAGGGTCGCGCCCAGAGCCGCCGCCTCGGCAGACGTCATCACCGCCGCGTCGGCCGCGACATGCGCCTCGGTCCACGCCCGGTCCAGTCGCGCGCAGGGCGCCAGATACGGCAGGTCCTGTGCCGGCTCGAAGGTCGCCAGCCAATCCGGAAACGATGCGCCATAGGTGACCAGCACCGGATCATCGCCCAGGTGCTCATCGGCGAACGCCCGCGCCGCCGCCCTGAACCAGTCCACCCCGACCAGCTGCGCCACAGTCGGAAAGCTGGCCTCCAGCGCGTCGATCCGCGCCTTCAGGGCCGTATTGCGATAGACACCGATGGCGGCCCGGGTCCGGTCGTCCACGACAAGATGCGGCAGGAGCGCGTCCGTATTCCCGGAAAGCGCCGCGTCGAAGGCTGCATGAAAGGCGCTCATGCGGCCATATCCAGGTCGGTCAGGACGGCGGCGGCGCGGGCCTGCTCTGCCAGAAGGTCTGAGAACCCGGGCACCTCGCCATCGCGCTCGATCAGCGTCGGGCGCGGTCCGATCCGATCGATCAAGCGCCGGTGCAGCGCCCAGACCGGCTCGGCCACCGGGGCGTCATGGCTGTCGATCAGCAGGGCCTCACCGAGGGCCGCATCGGGCCTATGCCCGGCCAGATGGATCTCGCCCACCAGGTCGCCGGGCACACCGTCGATCCAGGCCTTGGCAGACAGGCCCATATTGGCGGCGCTGACATAGACATTGTTGACGTCGACCAGCAGGCCGCAGCCCGTGCGACGGGCGATCTCGACAAGGAATTCCACCTCGTCCCACTGATGGTCGGCAAGGGCCAGATAGGCGGTCGGATTCTCGATCAGCAGGCGCCGGCCCAGCGCCTCCTGGGCCTCATCGATATGGGCGCAGACCCGCGACAGCATCTCCGCATTGCGGGGGATGGGCAGCAGATCGGGGTGATAGACGCCCCCCCGGCGGGACCAGGCCAGGTGCTCGGACACCACGAACGGCTCGTACCGGTCGATCAGGCTGCGGAACCGCGCCAGGTGCGCGGCGTCGGGACGCTCATCCCCGGCGAGGGACAGGCCCACGCCGTGAAGCGATAGCGGGCGCATGGCCCGGATCGTCTCCAGCCAGGTCAGACGTGGCCCGCCCTCGACCATATAGTTCTCGGGGTGAACCTCGAACCACAGGCCACGCGAGGGTCCGGCCGCCGGACAGGCCGCGGCCTCGGCATAGTGCTGGGGCTTCAGGCCCAGTCCGGCGGTCGGGGCCGTCACGATCAGCGGCTCGCGATGGGGGTCAGCGAACCGTTGCCGCGCGGCGTCTCGATCGCGGTGCAGGTACCCTTGGGGACCAGCTTCCAGGCATTGCCCTGATAGTCGCGGGTCGAGGTCCCGGCGCACGAGGTACCCGGACCGGCGGCACAGTCATTCTGGCCCGCCTTGGCGATGCCGTAGCATTTTTCCATCTCGCGCTCCTGCGAGACGCGGCCGCTGTCGGCCATAGCCGTCGTGGCTCCCAGCGCCAGCAGGGCACCGGCACCGACAAGGATTTTCGCCGAAGTGTTCATGGTCTCATCTCCTGAAAGCGACCGTCCGCATCGGATCGGCCTGACAGGAGGGAGTTCGCCCGGCGGCACAGGGCGGTTACCGGGCCGCCCAGAAAAATATTTCGTCGC
>JAHJYN010000212.1 GCA_018826885.1 Alphaproteobacteria bacterium
GGCGCCCTCGGGCATGCCGGCTGAGGGCTTTGCCTTCTCCAGCGGCGGCGCTCCGCTGATGGGCCCGCCGGCATTCAGCCTGCTGAAATTCACGGTCGGCGCCGAGGATGTCAGCCTGACCGAGTCGATGACCTATTTCTGAGCCGATCCGGCCCGCTGAAACAGAAAGGCCCGCCCCGGCATCCCGGAGCGGGCCTTTTCATAGATTCCAACCGGAAATCAGGCCGCGGCGCTGACCGAGCCGGTGCTTTCCTGCGGGTCGCGCAGCACATAGCCGCGGCCCCAGACGGTTTCGATGTAGTGTTTGCCGTTCGCCGCCGTCGCCAGCTTTTTGCGCAGCTTGCAGATGAAGACGTCGATGATCTTCAGCTCGGGCTCGTCCATGCCGCCGTACAGGTGGTTCAGGAACATTTCCTTGGTCAGGGTGGTCCCCTTGCGGAGCGAAAGCAGCTCCAGCATCTGGTATTCCTTGCCCGTCAGGTGCACCCGGTGACCGTCGACCTCGACCGTCTTGGCGTCCAGGTTCACGGCGATCTCGCCGGTGTGGATGATGGCCTGGGCGTGGCCCTTCGAGCGACGCACCACGGCGTGCACGCGGGCGACCAGTTCGTCCTTGTGGAAGGGCTTGGTCATATAGTCGTCGGCGCCGCCGCCGAACGTCTTGACCTTGGTCTCGATCTCGCTGGTTCCCGACAGGATCATCACCGGCGTATTGACCTTGCCGACGCGCAGCTGCCGCAGAACCTCGATGCCGTTCATATCCGGCAGGTTCAGGTCCAGCAGGATCAGGTCATAGTCATAGATCTTGCCGAGATCGATGCCTTCTTCACCCAGATCGGTGGTGTAGACATTGAACCCCTCAGACTTGAGCATCAGCTCAATGCTCTGGGCTGTAGCGTGATCGTCTTCAATCAACAGGACGCGCATGTGTGCCCCTCCGCGGCAAAGCTTGACTATGGTCCTGTCGCAGCACGCACAGGTAACCTTGTTCCGACGTTAACGGTCCAAAACCTTAAGAACAGTTAACGTCACCCCATTGAGGCGAATCGTAGGCTGATTTGCGAATCGCCGTCGAGAGTCCGTGAGTCAAGACGACCAGATTTCTTTGCCGGCGCGGTCAGAACACCGGCTGTCAGGCCCTGCGGCGGCCAGGCGGGCGCCGCCGGTTCGCCGATCCCGCACCCTGCAATCCCGCCTCGCACCGGCCCCTACGTCCCATTCTGACGTTTAACAGGTATTAATTCCTACCTCGACCGGGCGCGGCCTCATCCTTCCGGTCTGTTCCCTGAGAGAAAGGATTAGCCATGACCCGCTCCTACCGCGTTCCCGTCACCGAAGCCGACCGCATCCGTGCGGGACTGGCGCTCCATCTGGTCGCCGCCTCTACCGGGGTCAGCGCCGAGCAGATGGCCGGCACCGATCGGCTGCCGCCCCCGGCCTGCCGCGCCCGCTGGCTGGCCTTCTATCTGGCCCATGTCGCCTACGGCTGGCCGCTGGAGCGCGTCGGCCATGCCTATGGTGTCAACCGCGCCACGGTCGCCGGGGCCTGCCGCTGGGCCGAGGATGCGCGCGACCGCCCGGCCCTCGATGCCCTGCTCGACAGGCTGGAGGACTTCACCCGCACCCTGCTGGGTGACGCGCCCGTGGTCCTGCCGCGATGAGCCTGCGCACCGACCGCGCCCGCCGCCTGCTGCTCGACAAGGGCGGATGGATCGAGGCCACTTCGCCGGGCGTCTATGTCCTGCGTATCCTGCCGGATCGCCGCGCCCGGGTGGTTCTCAGGCTGGACGAGGCCGAGTTTACCGCCCTGGCCCGCGACCCGGGCCTCGCGGTGCGCACCGGCGGCGGATTTCAGGCCCGCCGGGCCGCAGGGGCCAATCGCGCCGGGTCGTCCGGCGGCGCGCCCGGCCGGATCGACGCCATCGAGACGCGCACCCTGCCCGACGGAGCCTCCCTGCCGGTGCGGGTCAATCTGGGCGACAGCGCCATCGCCTGGCTGGCGCGGCGCAAGGATGCCGCCGGGCGCCCGTGGCTGACCCCGACCGAGGTCGCTGCCGGCCTGCGCCTGACCCGCGATGCCGAACGGGCCGTGAAGGGCCCCTCCCTGACCCAGCGGTGGGACGCCCTGCCCCGCTCCGGCGCCAGCACCGCCGCCCGGGTCGAGCCGGGTGAGGCCGCGCTCGCCGCCGGTCGTCGGGTGGCCGCGGCGCTCGAGGCCGCCGGGCCCCGCCTCGCCCCCATGCTCGAGGCCGTCTGCATCCGCAGCTCCGCCCTCCAGGCCGCCGAGGGCCAGCTCGGCCTCCGCCGCCGCCAGGGCAAGACCGTCCTCAAACACGCCCTGCAGGCGCTGGCCGAACACTATGGGACGGGGTGAGGTGCAGGGTGGCGTTTGAGACCATTCAGACGGTTCAGACGGTTCAGACGGTAGTTTCTAACCGTCTGAATTGGCCGGTCCCCGCCTGTATTGGCTCAGCCGGCCGGCGTCAGCGCTGCCTCACGGATCCGGCCGACCATCTGGTTCAGGCCATTGGCGCGCTGGCGGGTCAGGGCCTGCGGCAGGCCCAGCGAGTCCAGCGCCGCCCGGGCGTCAAAGCCCAGGATCTCGTCCCGTGTCCGCCCGGAGTACAGCCCCAGCAGCAGGGCGATATTGCCCTTGGAGATGGCACTGTCGGAATCCGCATGGAACCACAGGCGCTCGCCGCCGTCCTCGACCGCCAGCCACACCCGGGACGCGCAGCCCGGCACCAGATTGGCCTCGACCCGGTCAGCCTCGGGCAAGGGCTCCAGCCCCTGACCCAGCTCGATGACATAGGCCAGACGCTCCTCCCAGTCGCCGAGAAGGTCGAAGGACTCCTGCAGCTCGGCCAGGGCTTCGTCCAGGGTTTCGGAGGGAGGGGTGTGCGTCGCGACCATGCCCCCTCGAATAGGTCTGCGAACCGCCGAGGACAATGCGGCACGCAGACGTTAATCCTTAACCGACCGTCGCTCCCCAGCTTTCTGCCCCCATCCCCGGGCGTGCAATCCCCTGACACGGGAGCGGCCTCGCAGGGAATCGCCCCGCCCGGTAGGCTGGGAGCGCCAGCCTGTGGCAGCCGCCCCGTTCACCCCGCCGGAACCCCCTTGCCGCATTCCGCCTCGTCATCCCGGTCCGGTCGCCTCCCCGGTGACCTGCCCGCCCTGACCGCCTCGCACGCGGCCTGGGCGGCGGTGACCGCTTTGGCGGCGCTGGGCCTGCGCGTGATCGAGCCGGGACCCGGGCTGCACGGTCCGGTCTTCTTCGGCATACTGGCCATGGCGGTGCCGGGTCTGGCGGGTCTCACCCTGCTGTGGCGTGACGGTGAACGGGCCCGCCTCGGCGTGCTCGGCATCTGGTCGCTGGCCGCTGCCGTCACCGCCCTCCTGTCCGGGGGCGTCGGCGGCAGTCTGTCGGGCTATCTGCTGATGCCCGTCGCGGCGGGCATATTGCTGGGCAGCGGGCGTCCCGGGGGGCTGAAGCTGGCCCTGCTGGGCACGGCAGCCTCGGCGCTTTCGGCCCTGATCGGCATGGGCGCGGCCCTGACCGGCGACGCGGCCATCGCCCTGCCGTTCACCGCCGCCTTTTCGGCCCTGTCGGCGGCGGGCGCGACGGCCGTCGCCCTGCAACTGGCCTGGCGCCTGCGCGAACGCGAGCTGGGCGAGGCGCTGGTCTCGGTCGGTCGGGTCGAGACGGTGCTGTCAGCCCAGCCCGGTCTGACGCTTGTGCTGGATGGCACCGGCCGGGTGCTGGCGGCCTATGGCGTGCCGCCCCAGCCCCTCCCCGTTGCCCCCTTGCTGGACGAGGGGCTGATGGCCGCCGTCCATGCCCCGGATCGACCGACGCTGATGACCGCCCTGCAGCGCGCCGGTGCAGGCGGAGAGGCCCAGATTCGCTTCACCCCGCGCAAGGCGCTGGATCGCCGCATCGCCCTTCTGGTCCGACGCATGGACAGCCCGGACGGCGAGCTCCGCCTGATCGCCCAGGCCTTCGACGCCACCGACGCCTATGCCCGCGAGGTCGCCCTCGACACGGCCCGCGCGGAGGCCGAGGCCACCAGCCGCTCCAAGTCCCGCTTCCTCGCGACCATGAGCCACGAACTGCGCACGCCGCTGAACGCCGTGCTGGGTTTTGCCGACATCATGCGCCAGAGCCTGTTTGGCCCCCTGCCGGCCCGCTATGCCGACTATGCCCAGTCGATCCATTCGGCCGGCGAGCACCTGCTGGACCTGATCAATGACGTGCTCGACGTCTCCAAGATCGAGGCCGAGCGCTATCAGCTCAGCATGGAGCGGTTCGATGCGCGCGAGGTGCTGTCTGACGCCCTGGCCCTGGTGAGGACCCAGGCGGATGAAGCCGGTGTCAATCTGTCGGCTGTCCTGCCGTCCGAGCCGGTGTCCGTTGAAGCCGATCGCCGCGCCCTCAAGCAGATCGCCCTCAACCTTCTGTCCAATGCCGTGAAATTCACGCCGGCCCACGGCTCGGTCACGGTCACGGTCGAGGGCATTGGCCCCTATCTGGAGCTGATCGTCTCGGATACCGGAACCGGCATCGCGCCCGAGGATCTGAAGCGCCTCGGCAAGCCGTTCGAACAGGCGGGGGGCGAGGCACAGCGCGCCCAGGGCACCGGTCTGGGCCTTTCGCTCGCGCGCGCGCTGAGCGAGCTGCACGGGGGGCGACTGTCGATCGAGAGCACCCTGGGCGAGGGCACGGCGGTGACCGTGCGTCTGCCGGTCCACAAGCATCAGGTCGAGGCGGACGACCATCCGGGGGCCGAGATCATCGCCTTTGCCCCGGCCGCCAGCCAGACGTCCGACAGCTAGAGCGGGCCCATCTGCAGAAAGGCCCGGCCGGCCGAGACGTCGCCGACCTCAAAGGCCGCGCGCGCGACGCTGCCGTCGCGGAACAGGAATTCGACCCAGAAGCCTTCGCGCGGGTCCAGCCCCTCCAGCTGGGTGCCGAGGCTGGCGGGGAAGGTCCAGACCTCTCCGGCCCGGCGGTCGGCGGCCAGCAGCATCCGCGTCGCCGGGGCCTGCGACATGGCCATCACGGCCCGGCGTGAGGGTGCCGGCGGCATCGCGCCTGCCCGGCCCAGCCACGGCCGGTGCAGCACGCCGGTGTCCCGCATCACCACCCGGGCGGCATAGGGACGGGGGGCTCCGACGAAGGACACCACCACCTTCATCTCGCCCTCGGCCGACGTCTGGCCGAACCGCACCGGCGAGGCGCCCGTGTGCGAGGTCTGGCTGAGCGCCCAGGTCTCCTGCGAATAGGCCCGCCGGTCGGCCAGCCAGGGCTGCGCCAGCCCGGGGAAGCTCAGGGAGGGAATGCGGCGCCAGCCGTCAAAGGCAGTCTCGACCCGATCCGCCACCACGGCCAGCTCCGGATCGTTGCACGCCACTTCGGCCGCCCGGGCCTGCGCCCGCCGTGCCGTGGCATTGACCTCGGCTGTCTCGGTCCCGGCCCGCAGCGCCGCGCTGCGCGCCTGTCGGGTCGACACCGTCAGGGCCGCACCCAGTTCATCCGTGAACAGGCCGCACCGCTCATGCGCCGCCAGCACAAAGCTGCGCTCGTAGAAGGGTACCGATCCGGCGGCCATCACAGGCCCGGCGGCCGTCAGCAGGGCCACCGCCATGGCCATGGCCGACCCCGCGCGACCAATCTGTGCTTTCCTCGACATGAGGGGCAGCCTAAGGCTCGAACCTTCCACCCGGGTTTCAAAGCAGGGTTATCGAATTGCTTCTCGCCACCGATGTCTGGGTCGGGGCCCTGATCCGACGGGCCCAGCTGGGCGGGGCCTTCGCCACCGTCGCTCGCCATGGCGATGCCCGCGCCGGCGCCGTGCTGGTCAAGATCTATGACAGCGCCAACCGCACCGCCCGCCTCTATTCCGAGGCCACCGGGCCCGACGGCGACCGCCTGTGGATGCGCCCCCTCGACACCGAGGTCGAGACCGAGGTCGACGCCTATATAGAGCGTCAGGCCCGCTTCGACAGCGACCTCTGGGTGGTCGAGATCGAGGACCGCGAGGGCCGCCACTTCCTCACGGAAAAGGTCGCCTGACCGCGTTCGGCTGGTCGTAAATGCTTAACCGCGTTCGGGAACGGAACCTCAAACGCTGCCCGCTACGGTGATCACAACGGGGCGACCATGACCCTGGTGATGGTGGGTGTGCTTATGCTGTTTCTTCTCAACGACGTTGTCTTCGATCTGGACGAGGCCTCACCGGTCACGCCCGCCGACGCGCGCCGGTTCGAGAAGCTGGGCTTTGACTATCTGCTGGAGCTGGGGTGCGAACTGTTTGCCGAGGACCCGCTCCTGCATCGCAACGACCCGGCCCGCGCCCGGCGTCTGGCCTGGCTGATCCATGACCGGGGCCCGGACATCACCGCCGCCCTGTTCGCGGCGCCCTCTGCCGGGTGCGATCCGGCGCTGGTCGAGCCGCAGTTCTGCGCCCTTCCGGACGAGGTTCTGGGCCAGCTTCATGCCCGCGCCCGCGGCGGAAAGGCCGATGCCGTGGCCGTGGATCGGGCCGTCTGGGGCCGCCTCGCCGCCTGACGCGCAAACGCCCAAGCTTGCCTCCGGCCTGCCTTCCCCTTTAGCCTGACGGTTCTGTTCGGGGGAGCACCAGATCATGAACATCATCACACGTCTGGGCCTTGCCCTGTGCGCCGCGCTTTTGCTGGCTTTGACCGCGGGTGCCACACCGGCCCGCGCCGACTGGCTGAAGGCCGAAACGCCGAACTTCATCATCTACTCGGACGGTGGCGAGCGCCCGTTGCGCGAATACGCCATGAAGCTCGAGGTCTTCGACCGCTTCCTGCGCATGCGGTTTGGCGTGCCCCTCGACCGGCCGGTGGCGCGCAAGCTGCCCATCTATCTGGTGCGACGCCAGGGCGACCTGGCCCGGGTGCAGCCCGGCATCGGCGAGTCGATCGCCGGCTTCTACTATCCGGGAGAGGAAGACATCTTCGCCGTGGCCGTGCGAGGCGACGGGGAGTCCACCCTGCTGCACGAATATGCGCACCACTTCTTCTTCCAGCATTTCTCGGCCTACTACCCCGGCTGGCTGGTCGAGGGGCTGGCCGAATATGTGTCGACCGCCCGCATCTGGCCCGACCGCATCCAGGTGGGCGCACACGACGAGGGACGCGCCTCGTGGCTGACCAATGTCCAGTGGCTGCCCATGGATGTGCTGCTCAGCAGTCGCTTCGGCGAGATTGAGCGGGGTATTCATCAGGCCACCTATTACCCGGTCTCCTGGCTGCTGACCCACTGGTTCATGAGTTCGCCGGAGCGCGTCGTGAAGCTCGAGGCCTATCTGGGCCTGATCCGTCAGGGCGTGGATCCCTCCACCGCCATGCAGCAGGCCACCGGCCTGACCCTGGACCAGCTCCGCAATACACTTCGCGACCATCTGTACGGCCGGATCGAGTTGAACACCTATGACATCGATCTGGAGATCCAGGTCGAGATCAGCCGCATGCCACCCTCGGCCGATGATCTGCTGCTGCTGGGTCAGCGGCTCAAGGTGCCCATGTCCAAGGAGAACCGCGAGGCCGCCCTGGAGGAAACCCGCCGCCTGGCCGGCCGCCATCCCGACGATCCTCTCGCGCTGCTGGTGCTCGGTCATGCCGAACTGCACATGGGCGATCGAGCGGCCGGCGAGGCAGCCTTTACGCGCCTGCTCGAGATGGAGCCGGACAATGTCGAGGCCCTGCAGTTCATGGCCATGGCCCGCATCGAGGATGCCGCCGACCGGCCGGATGAGCGGACGGATCTCATGAACCGGGCACGCGGCTATCTGGCCACCGCCTATGGCATTGATCCGGGCAACTATCTGACCCTGGTGCTGATCGCCCGCTCCCGCAGCGGTGCACCGGGCTATCCCAATGACAATGATCTGGCGACCTGGGAGATGGCCTTCATCGCTGCGCCGCAGCTGTCGGGCATCCGTCTGGGTGCAGGCCATGCCTTTCTGGCCGCGGGGGACAAGGCCACGGCCATCGCCCTGCTGGAGCCCTTGGCCAATGCGCCCCACGGCGGCGAGGGCGCCGAGTCCGCGCAAACCCTGATCGATCAGGCCAATGGCGTTGTTCGCGAGGACAGCGACGACGCCGAGCCGGAGGCCGAGGCTGCAGCGGCGGACTGATCCCCCTCCCGGTTCATGGCGTGACTTAAACGGCGGGACAGGCTAACCCCCCGCGCCATGTCGCAAGCCTCTCTCGCCCAGGAAGCGTCCCGTCGCCGGACCTTCGCCATCATCGCCCACCCGGACGCCGGTAAGACGACGCTGACCGAGCATATCCTGCTGGCGGGCGGCGCCATTCGCGCCGCCGGCGCCGTGCGGGCGCGGGGCGAGAACCGCCGCACGCGCTCGGACTGGATGAAGATCGAGAAGGAACGGGGCATCTCGGTCTCGGCCTCGGTCATGACGTTCGAGCATGACGGCAAGCGCTTCAACCTGCTTGATACCCCGGGCCACGAGGACTTTTCGGAAGACACCTACCGCACGCTGACGGCCGCCGACTGCGCCATCATGGTGCTGGACGCCGCCAAGGGTATCGAGCCGCAGACGCTCAAGCTGTTCGAGGTCTGCCGCCTGCGCGACATTCCGATCATCACCTTCATCAACAAGCTGGACCGCGAGGCCCAGGACCCCATGGCCCTGCTGGACGAGATCGCCTCGCGGCTGCAGCTGGACCCCGCCCCGATCTGGTGGCCGGCCGAAAGCGGCAATCGCCTGCGCGGCATGGTCGAGGTCGCGACCGGCACCTTCCAGCCCTATGCGAGGAAGCCCGCCGGCTCGGCCGAGGAGCCTGACCACCCCGAGGCCCTGCCGCTGGATCAGGCGGCCGCCTATTTCGAAGAAGGCGAACAGGCCAGTCTGCAGGACGCCCTCGATCTGGTCCGCGAGGGCTATCCGACCTTTGACGTCAACGCCTTCCTCGAAGGCCATATGACCCCGGTGCTGTGGGGCTCGGCCCTGCGGCATTTCGGAATCGAGGCCCTGCTGCAGGCGATCGGCACCTGGGCGCCGTCGCCCAAGCCGCTGAAGGCCCAGAAGGCGGCACCGCCCGAAACCCGCAATGCCCCCGCGCCCGAGGACATCACCATCCAGCCGGGCGAGGACCAGGTCACCGGCTTTGTCTTCAAGGTCCAGGCCAATATGGACCCCAACCACCGCGACCGTATCGCCATGTTCCGCATGGCCTCGGGCAGCTTCAAACGCGGCATGAAGCTGAAGGTGCAGAACACCGGCAAGTCGCTGTCGGTCAATGCGCCCATCATGTTCTTTGCCTCCGACCGCGAACTTGCGGAAGAGGCCCACGCCGGAGACGTCATGGGCATTCCCAACCACGGCGTGCTGCGCGTCGGTGACAGTCTGTCGGAGACCGGCCTGGTCCGCTTTGCCGGCCTGCCCAACTTCGCCCCCGAAATCCTGCAGCGCGTGCGGGTCAAGGATCCGCTCAAGGCCAAACACCTGAAGAAGGCGCTGGACGGCCTGGCCGAGGAGGGCGTCACCCAGCTGTTCCGGCCCGAGATCGGCGCGGACTTCATCGTCGGCGCCGTCGGCCAGCTGCAGTTCGAGGTCATGGCCGACCGGCTGGGCGAGGAATACGGCCTGGACGTCATCTTCGAGCCGTCGCCCTATGCCGAGGCCCGCTGGATTGCCCCGGCCGAGGGCGCGACGAAGGCCGACGTCGAGGACTTCATGAGCAAGTACCGCCCCCAGATGGCCGGCGACCTCGACTCCGACCCCGTCTTCCTGGCCAAGACCAGCTGGGAAACCGGCTACGTCACCGAACGCTTCCCCAAGGTGCGGTTCCTGAAGACGAAGGAACGGGGCTAGGCGCTCCCCCTACTC
Organism: Alphaproteobacteria bacterium; assembly: GCA_018826885.1. GTDB lineage: Bacteria > Pseudomonadota > Alphaproteobacteria > Caulobacterales > Caulobacteraceae > Brevundimonas. The sequence continues at coordinate 9,882 of JAHJYN010000212.1, forward strand.
TCCGAACGCATAGACCAGAGACACCCGGGTCGCCGTGTCGGTGGCCTCGAAGCCGAAAGGCGGGTCCGTGTCGTGGCGGACGTCGTAGGAGATGCGGGCCGACAGGGCGCCGCCCAGGGCTGCGGTCACGGCCAGCCGGTTGTCGATCTGTGTCGAGGTGTCGGCCCAGGTGACGGTGGTGTCATTGGAGAGTTTGACGCTGTCGTTGAACGGGTGGGCGAAACGCGAGACGCCGATGACCGAAACGCCCGTCTCGGTAGAGGCGGGCACCACCACCGGGCCGGGCAGCACGGTCTCACGTACCTCATCGAATTTGACGCCCGGGGCCAGTTCGACTGCCCAGGTCGTCCGCTCGCCCGTCAGCAGGCGGTAGCCGACACCGGCCCCGACGAAGGCGCGGCTGTCAAAGCCGGAGAACTCATCCCGTTCGTATGAGACGCGGCCGAAGCCATAGAGGCGGTCCGAGACATCGCGATCCACCTGACCGGAGAAGAACATCCGGTTTTTGGTCTCGGCCCCGTCGGTCTCGGCATATTCGGCGACGGCCTCGAGCGACACGGCCCAGGGGCCGGCCTGACGCCCCAGCTTGAGTCCCAGTCCATAGTCGCTGGTGTCGGTATTGCCGGTGGTGAAGCCAGCCCCGAACGCGCCTTCGCCTGTCCAGGTCGTCTCCTGTGCCAGGGCGGGTCCGGCGAGGGCGACGGCGATCAGGCCGGCGCCGATGAGGGGCGTCGTCTTCATGGGAGTCTCCATTCGGTTTGAGCGGACTTATGTCAGCGCGCCCCCCGGCTGGCCACTTGGCCGGGAGATCGGCCCGTGATCTGTGCCTTCCCGACCACAGGCCGGTCGTCCGTCACATCCCGTCATCTGGCCATCGCGCGTGGCTTGCGTCTAGGATCGAGCCCGGAGCACTGGAGAGGGATCATCATGCGCTACATCATCGCGGCCACGCTGGCGGCTGTCAGTCTGGGGATGGCCGTTCCGGCCGAGGCGCAGAGCCGCCGGGGCACGGAAGAGGTCTATTTCGCCCTCACCCATGCCGACCTTCAGGGCATCCTGGCCGCCGAAGGCTATGACGAGCTGAAGCAGACCGAGCCCGGCATCTTCAACATCACCACGGACGGCGGCTTCAAGATGACCGTCGAGCAGCGGGTCTGCGATGCTGAGGGTCAGCCGGAAGGCTGCCTCGGCATCTCGATCATGGCCAGCTGGGGCTATTCCCCGGACCAGCGCCCCACCCTTGAGGCCCTCGCGAACGAGTTCAATGGCCTGTACAGCATCGCCAAGGTCATCGTGTTCGACGACGCCATCGCTATCGAGCGTTACGTCATCACCGATGGCGGCGTGACGCGCGAGCACGTGTCCCGCGAGCTGAACGAATTCCTGAACATTTCCGACGTTCTGGTCGAGAAAATGATCGAGGCCCTCGGGCTCTGACACGAGGGCCGCCGTCCGGTGCGAACCGGACGGGCGGCACCGCGTTTGCTTCGACAGGGTCTGCGGCGGGCGAAGCGTCCCGCGACGGGACGATCGGAGCGTGGCCCATGTTCGAGTTCGGGCGGGATCTCAGGCGGCTTTTTGACGGTCATCAGGCCGATCAGGATCTCGGCTGGCTGGAGGTGGTCGACGTCGATGTGTTGCGCGGCGAGGCCCGGCGCCAGACGATCGATGCGGGTCGCGCCACCTGTCCGCGCCCGGTGCAGGCCTGGCTGCTGGCCTCGGCCCTGTGGCGCGAGCACACCCGCCGGTCCGGCGCGGCCGACAGCCTGCAAAACGCCCGCCTGACGGCGCTGGATGGGCGCAAGGCCGCCCGCAGCAATGACGAGCGGGCCGAGGCGGTCATGGCGCTGGCCGAGACCATGGTCCTGAGCTTCGACCTGTATGGGGGCCCGGACTCTCTGAGCCGGGCGCTGAGTCTGATCGACGGGCTGAGAGACCACGCCACCCGGCCCCTGCTCCGGGGGCGGCTGACCGCCCTGCATGCCCGGATCCGGGCGCGGCAGATCCGTTCGACCGACGATGACGGCCTGCAGGCCATGGCCTTTCTGGATCAGGCCGTCCACGAGCTGTCGCGCCGCCCCGGTCTGCTGCTGGACACGCTGAAACTGGATCGGGCCGCCCTGACCCTGACCTTCGGGATCGAGCGACGCGACGCGCGTCTGCTGGATCAGGCCGGGCGCGAGCTGCGCGACCTGATCGACACCTGCCCCGCCGAGCGCCGGCCGCTGACCCGGGCTCGGGCTCTCGCCCTTTGTGGCGCCGGCCTGTCGGCACTGGCAGCCCTGGCCGACAATGCCGAGGCCCTTGATCAGGGACGGGCGCTGTTCGATGCCGCCTGTGACCAGTTCACGCCCGACCACAGCCCGATGGACTGGGCCGCCGTCACCCTCGCGCAATCGGCGGCCTTGCCGGGGGCGGCTTGCCTGCCCCGTGACAGTGGCCAGGCCGAGATCCTGACCGGCCTGATGCGGACGCAGACCGTCCCGGGGCTGGCCGTCGCGGATGCGGTCGTCGATGCGGATGTGATGAGGGCCGAAAGCGAGGGCGATATTCTGGCCCTCGATCGGCTTGCGGCCCGGCTGCGCAGCCGGCTGGCCATGGATCGCCCGCGTCCCATTGCCTGGGCCGTCGACCAGATCGGCCTCGCCCGTGTCGCCCTGGCCAAGGCGCGACTGCTGGACAAACCGGCCGGGCCCGTCCGTCTGGTGCTGGTCGAGGCCGCGGCTGCCGCGCGCGAGGAGGGCGCCGATCTGATCGCCGACCGGGCCGACCACCTGTTGCGTCAGGTGGCGAACTAGCCTCAGCCGCCCATAGCGACGAACGGACCGTTCATGAAGCCCGGCTTGCCATAGGCCAGCGGGCCACCGTCCATGTCCAGAACGCGCCCCCCGGCTGCTTCCAGCACGGCCTGACCGGCGGCCGTATCCCATTCCGAGGTCGGGCCGGTGCGCGGATAGACGTCGAACCGCCCTTCGGCGATCAGGCAGAATTTCAGCGAGGAATCCATCCCGGTCCAGCTGCCGCAGCCATAGCGGGCCGCCAGCTTGTCGGCCTCGTCGTCCTTGAGGCTGTGGCTCAAAAGGGCGAGGGCCTGTTCCGGCCGGTCGCGGACCCGGATCGGCTGCCAGGTCTCGCCGAAGCGACGGCGGCGGGCCCCCGAAGCATCGCCTGCCCAGGTCAGGCCGGTCGCCGGCGCCGAGACGACGCCCGCCACAACCCGCCCCTGGTCGACCAGGGCGATGTTGACGCTGAAGCTTTCGCCGCCCCGGACGAACCCCTTGGTCCCGTCCAGCGGATCGATCAGCCAGAAACAGGCCGCCGCCTCGCCGGGCCGCCCGTCTGCCTCGCAGGCCTCCTCGGCCACGGCGGACACGGCGGGATAGAGCGCCGCCAGCCGGTCAAGGATCAGCGCCTCGGCCTCGCGATCGGCGAGGGTCACGGGGCTGTCGTCGGCCTTGGTGATGACCTCGGCGCCCGCCCGCCAATAGGGCAGGATGACGGCGGAGGCTGCCTCGGCAAGGTCGGCGAGGGTTTCGACAAGCTGTCCGCTGTCGAAATCGGACGTCAGGGAATCGTGCATCCCGGCCTGATAGACGATCCCGACGGTTTCCCGAACCCGCAAATCAGGTCAGCCTTGCGGCACGCTGCTGCCGGAGCCCTGCCCCCCATGATGTCCCAAGCCTTCGCCCCTCAATCCGACGACGCGACGGGGGCGACCACCGATCACGACGAGACCGAGCTGGCCACCCAGATCGTCGCCAAACTGTGCCACGACTTCATCAGTCCGGCCGGGGCCATGAGCTCGGCGCTGGACCTGATGACCGACCCCGACTCGGCCGATATGCATACCGACGCGCTGGACCTGATGCAGCAGAGCGCGGCCAAGATGGTCGCCCTGGTCCGCTATGCCCGCGTGGCCTATGGCGCCGCGACCTCGAACCAGAATTTTTCGGGCGATGAGCTGAAGACCACGGTCACCGACCTGCTGAGCGGCGGGCGGGCCTCCATCGACTGGCAGGTTCCCGGCGGGGACTATGCCAAGCCGCACGCCCGGATCCTGGTCAATCTGGCCTATGTCGCCGTGGGCGCCCTGCCGACCGGCGGCACCGCCACGCTCAGCGCCCGGCGCGCGGACGGGCACTTGATCCTGACGACCCTCTCGGAGGGGCCCCGGGCCCGCCTCAAGCCCGAAGCCGTTCAGGGCCTGTCCGGCGCCGCGCTGACGGACGGCCTGCCCGGCCAGTGGATCCAGCCGCACTGGCTGTGGCGCTCGGTGCGCGGCCAGGGCGGAACGCTGCAGGTCTCGACCGATGAAAACCGGGTCGAGCTGGTCGCCCGCCTGCCCCTGTCCACCGACGGTTAAGATGTCTTAACAGCCCTTACCAACGCCTCGTTAACCGGCTGCTTGCGATCATGGAGACCCCGAGGCCCCTCCGGCACCCAAGCCGCACCCGAACGGAATTCGACCTTGAGCTCCAGACTTTGTCTGATCGTCGATGACAGTCGCATCATCCGCAAGGTCTCGCGTCGCATCGTCGAGGCCCTGGGGTTTGACGTGGACGAAGCGGCAGACGGGGCCGAGGCGCTGACCTTCTGTACCGGGGCCATGCCGGATGTGATCCTGCTGGACTGGAACATGCCGGTCATGGACGGGCTGACGTTTCTGCGGCGGCTGCGGGCCATGCCGGACGGGGGTCAGCCGAAGGTGTTGTTCTGCACCATCGAGACGGCCGTCGACCGGATTACGGAAGCCCTGGCCGCCGGGGCCGATGACTATGTGATGAAACCTTTCGACGGAGAAATCCTTCACGCCAAATTCGCCGAGGTCGGCGCCGTCTGACGATGCCGACCCTTGACCTCCACCAGGCTGAGCCATGAGCCCCGAAGA
>JAHJYN010000213.1 GCA_018826885.1 Alphaproteobacteria bacterium
CGCGCTCGGTGGTCGCCTCATTGGCGCGGAAGACACCGGATTGGGCCAGGAGCTGGTCGACGAGCGTGGTCTTGCCATGGTCGACGTGGGCGATGATGGCGACGTTACGAAGGTTCATTGGAATATCAGACGTGCAGGGCGGCCGGCAGGTGCGGGCCGCAGGGTGAGGGCGACGGTGCGGGGAGCGCGCGCCTCATACAGGGCCGCGCGACGAAAGGCCAGCCGTAGAGGGTTCAACGATCACCGATCACCGCGTCAGCACGACAGGGAGCGGGCCGGCCCTCGGCATCGCCGGGCACGACGAACAGGTGGCGTGTCCGCTGCCCGGTCGGCCCGGTGCTCGCGGCGACGGAGGGCAGGGGGCGGGCGTCCGGAACGCGGGAGGTCCCGGGGCAGGCCGTGACCAGCAGGGCGGGGTGGCCGGTGTCGGAGGCCTCCAGCGCGCGGGCCATCTCATAATAGTGCGCCGGACCCTGCCCCGGCGGCGCGGGCCAGACGCGCACCTGCAGGGATGTATGCCGGAGATAATAGGTCAGCGACGCAGCATCCGTCCGGGTCTCGGCAATGACGGTCCCGAGGCCCTCGGCCCGGGCGCGGGCCGCGACGGCCGCTGACAGGTCGCTCCAGCCCCGGACGCGCTGATAGGGCTCGCCGCCGAACAGGGTGAACCGGTCCGCCTGCGCATCGCCCGCCAGCAGCAGGCCCTGAAACGCGAGGCCGACCATCAGTCCGGCGACCGGCCAGACCCGGAGGCGCCAACGCGCAAACAGCAGGCCGCTGAGGATCCAGACGGCGATCAGGGCCGTGGCTGCCCAGTTGGCGTGGGCCCGGCCGAGAAAGGCCAGCCCGGTCAGGGCCAGCAGAACCGGGATCGACAGGGCCAGCATCAGCCGCGCGTCCCGGCTGAGTGTCGCGGCACGGGCGACCGCCAGGACGACCCCGGCCATGGCCACGGGTCCGGCCAGCAGGAACTGCGCCGCCACGAATGCCAGCCCGCTGCCGATGTCGAGGCCCAGACCCTCGCCCCGGGCATTGTCGGCCGTGTGCTGGAAGGTGACGGCGCCGTTCACGGCGTTCCAGACCAGATTGGGACTGAAGATCAGCAGGCCGGCGGTCAGCGCCAGCCAGACGGCGGGGCGCTGCAGGGTCCTGCGGCTCAGCGGGTCGACCAGGGCTGCAATGGCCAGACAGGGCAACAGATAGACCATGGCGTATTTGGACAGCAGCCCGAGGCCGAGGGACACCGCCAGCAAGGCCAGCCACCCTTGGCCACCCCCGGCCCTCAACCGGATGAAGGCCAGCACGGCCAGCGCCCAGAACATCAGCAGCGGCGCATCCGTTGAGGCGATCCGCGCGGAAAAGGCGGCGCCGGGGGCAAGCAGCACGCCCAGCCCCGCCCACCACGCCGCCCTGCGACCGCCGAGGGTGGCCGCTGTGGCAAAGACGGCGAGCGCGGTCACCGTCCAGCTGAGCGTCGAGGGCGCCCGCACGCAGGCCTCGGTCGATCCGCAGACCGGCTCGGCCGCCGCGATCATCCACGCCAGAAACGGCGGCTTGGAAAAATAGCCCCAGGCAAGGTCCTGGCTCCAGGTCCAGTACTGGGCCTCATCGACATAGAGGTCGGTCTGCGCGCCCCAAAGTCCGGCCAGCCGAAGGGCCGTCAGGGCGACGACCGCCCCGACCCATTCGAGGGGGATCAGCTCAGGGCAGGAGCCGGTTCCTGACGCGTCCGGCGTCTTCGACGCGCCCGGCGGGCCGTCACTGGGCAGTGAAGCATCAGGCGATGCAGCAGGCAGAGAACCAGAGCGGTGATGGCCCATGACAACACGATGTCCGACAGGAAGTGACCGCCGAACAGCAGGCGGTTGAACGAGAGGGCGGCGGCGTAGGCGAAGGCGACCGGGATCAGCACCGCGCGCCACGGTTGCGGCGTCATGACGACCGCCGCCGCCGCGATCCAGGCGGCGGACGACGCCTCGCCCGAGACGAAGGAACAGTTCGAGGCGCACTGATCCGCGATTGCCCAGGCCCGCGTGAACTCGGCCTCGCCGCCGAACGTCTCGATCTGGATCGGCCGGGCGCGGCCCCAACTGGCCTTGAAGACGGCGTTCACGACCAGACCCGAGGCCAGCGCCAGGCCGCCGATCAGGAACAGTGCCTTCCTCGCTTCGTGGCGGCGGGTCCACCCGCCGCGGACGGCGACGATGATCAGCCCGAGCAGCACCAGGCCCATGACCCAGGTCGACGATTTTCGCAGCGCCTTCAGCGACGGGTCAGAGGCGGCGACGAACCCGCGCTCGGCATCAAAGAAGATCTGTGTGACGGCCAGGTCGACGCCCGGCAACAGGACGAAAAAGGCCGACAGGATCGCCGTCGCAACGAGGGCGACGGTCACGGGTGAGGCGGTGTCGATGCCCGCCGCCCACGACAGTCTGAGTCGCTGGAGTTCCCGGCGCAGGCCGCGCCGGACTCCGGTCCACTGACCGGCCGAGGCCGCGCCGGACAAGGCCTGCACATGCGTCATCGATTCCCCCAAACCGGACGTCGCCCCGGGGATGCGAATGCCTGACTCGTGCGGCGCCCGTGTCACCGAAACATTTGCGTCCCGTGTCGCTTCGGTGCCTGTTTCGTTGCAGGTCGTCCCGGATCGGACCGACGGCGCGGCGGGGGTCAGCGTGTCCGCGGGTCGCGGACTCATGTGTGGGGGCTCATCGGTCTTGCCGTCCGGGCTGGCGCTTGCGGTACGGACGGGACTGATGAGGGACGCCGGGATGCCCCGCCAACGTCAATGCACGAACGGGCGCCGGGCCTGCACGAGCGGCACCGCGCGGCGCCTGTCAGAGGGCATCGGCGCACGAAGGGCGCGCTGGCCCCCACGAACGGTCAGGTTCGTGCGAGGCTGGTCTCCGCCGTCAGACTGGCCGCCACCTCGGCCCGTCGGTTTCGCGCCACCGGCAGGACCAGGCCGTTGGACAGGCGGACCTTGGTGCGGCCACGCGCGCGCGCTACCTCGGCGACGAACGCCGGGTCGACCCAGTGGGAGCGATGGATGCGGATCCCGGCCTGCGGGCCCAGCTGCGCAAGGGCTTCTCCGAAGCCTTGCAGGATCAGGCTGTCGCCCGACGTCGTATAGACCCGCAGATAATGCAGCTCTGCGCTCAGGGCGATGAGCCGACCCCGTCGGCCCGGCGGGAGCCGCCGCATGAAGCCCGGCTCGGCGCGCGCCGCGGAACCCTGTTGCGTCGACGATGGCTCCGGGTCGGGCAGTCTCAGAAACCGCACGGCATTCAGGCCCAGCCAGAGCAGGGCTGCGGGGGGCGCCAGACTGGCCCATTCCTCGATCAGTCCGGCCCAGCTCCAGTCGTCGGCCTCAGCGGGATCGAGGGGCACGACCATCAGGTGATCGAGGCCCAGCGCCATCGGCGTCAGCAGCGCGGACGCCATGATCCCCGCCGCCGTGATCGCGGCCCACGCGTTCGCCCTTGGCGCGACATGGCGGGAGATGAGAACCTGGCACCCCTGAGCGAGCGTGAGGAAGAGGAAGACGTGCGCTGCCCAGAATCCGATCAGCGCAGGCAGGCTCAGGACCTGTGTCGGCGTCGGCTCCAGGAACACGAACAGGGCTGTCAGGCCCGCGCCGGCCGCGCCCAGAAAGCCGAGCCAGGTCCGTGTCGGGTCGATCCGCTCGAGCAGGGTCATGGCCGAGAGATAGCACCGCTTCCCTACAAGCCAAGCGACGGGCGCGGCGCGACGGATCGACGCGCCGAATGCGACCAGCCGAGCTTTCCGCGTGGCCCCGCCATGGCCTGTCTGCTAGGGACCGCCCAGTCGTCTCTCAGGCCATCTTCATGCCCGAACTTCCCGAGGTTGAAACCGTCAGGCGAGGTCTGGAACCGGTGCTGGCCGGCGCCACCCTCGGCCGGGTGCGCCAGAACCGCGCCGACCTGCGCTTTGCGTTTCCCGACCGGTTCGTGGACCGGCTGGAGGGGACGACCGTCCTGTCGGTCGGGCGACGGGCCAAATATCTGCTGATGCCGCTGTCGACCGGCGAGACCTGGGTGACGCATCTGGGCATGACCGGGCGGTTCACCCTCGACGGCGAGATGTTGGGGGAGTTTGAGACAGATGCTCCCGTGCGCGGCCCTCACGAGCATCTGAGCCTGTGCGCCACGCGGGCGGGGGCCGCCACGCGGTTGGGCTATGCCGATGCCCGACGGTTCGGCTTCATGGGCCTGATCCCGACGGACGCGGTCGAGGCGCATCCCTGGTTCGCCGGCCTGGGCCCCGAGCCGATGGGCAATGGATTTTCTGCGAACCACCTGAAGGCGCGCTTCGAGGATCGCCGCCAACCGGTCAAGGTGGCCCTGCTGGATCAGCGCCATGTCGCGGGGCTGGGCAATATCTATGTGTGCGAGGCCCTGTGGCGGGCCGGCATTTCGCCGGGGGCCGCCGCCGGCAGTCTGTCACAGGCGCGGCTGGAGCGGTTGACGGTCGCGGTGCGGGATGTGCTGGGCGAGGCCATCGCGGCCGGCGGCTCGACCCTGCGCGACTTTGCCAATGCCGAGGGCGGGCAGGGCTATTTCCAGCACAGTTTCGACGTCTATGGCCGCGAGGGCCAGCCGTGCCGCCGCAACGCCGGGCACCCGGTGATCCGCCGACAGGTGCAGGGGGGGCGCTCGACCTTCTGGTGCCCGGCCTGTCAGAAGAGATAAGGCATGACACACCGCATCATCCTGTTTCGCGGCATGAACACCGGCGGGGTGCGGGCGCCCGTCTCGGACCTGCGGGCCATGGCGGCGGACATGGGTCTGGGCAATCCGCGTACGCTTCTGGCCAGTGGCAATCTGGTGGTCGAGAGCGACCGCGCCCCCGCCGATCTGGAGGCGGCGGTCGAGGTGGAGATGAAGCGCCGGTTCGGCCTCGACATCAGCGCCATGGTCCGCACGTCCGCATACTGGCAGGCCCTGATCGCCGCCAACCCCTTTCCGGCGGAGGCGGCCGGGGAACCGTCAAAGGTGCTGGCCATGGTCATGAAGGCGGGCATCAAGGACGGGGCGCTGGACGGGTGCCGGGTGCTGGCCGAGGGCGGCGAGCGGGTCGAGGCCGTGGGCGACGTCCTCTATTTCTGGTTCCCGAACGGTCAGGGCCAGTCGGGCATCTTCAAAAAGGCCACGCCGCGCCTTCTGGGCATGGGCACGGGGCGCAACTGGAACACGGTGCTGAAGCTGGGCGCCATGGTCGGGCTATCGCCGGACTGACGGTCTTTGGTAGGAAGGCCCCAGATTCAGAAGGAGCGCCCCATGACCCACGCCGCCGCCGAAACCTATGACACCCTGGCGATCGAGCGCCACGACGACGGCTATGCGGTGGTGACGCTGAACCGGCCCGAGGCGCTGAACGCGCTGAACTCGGCCCTGTTTCGCGATCTGGCGGCGTTTCTGGATGCGGTCGAGCACGATGATACGGTGCGCTGCCTGATCCTGACCGGCTCGGGCGAGAAGGCCTTTGCGGCCGGGGCCGACATCAAGGAGATGGCCGACCAGACCTATGCCCAGATGTATACGGGCAATTTCTTTGCCCTCGGCCACGACCGGATCACCCGCTTCAGGAAGCCGATCATCGCGGCGGTCAATGGCTTTGCCCTGGGCGGGGGCTGCGAGCTGGCCATGCTGTGCGACTTCATCGTTGCCAGTGACAAGGCGAAGTTCGGCCAGCCCGAGATCAATCTGGGCGTGGCGCCCGGCATCGGCGGCTCGCAGCGCCTGACCCGGCTGGTCGGCAAGTCGAAGGCCATGGACATGGTCCTGACCGCGCGGATGATGGACGCGGCCGAGGCCGAACGCGCCGGCCTGGCCAGTCGTGTCGTCCCGCACGACCAGCTGCTGGACGAGGTCCGCAAGATCGCAGCGAAGATCGCGGCCCAGAGCCCGCTGGCCGTCATGGCCAACAAGGAGATGGTCAATGCCGCGCTGGAAACCACCCTGACCCAGGGCGTCCAGTTCGAGCGCCGCCTGTTCCACAGCCTGTTCGCCTTCGAGGACCAGAAGGAGGGCATGTCGGCCTTCGTCGAGAAGCGGAAGCCGGCCTTCAAGGGGAAGTGAGCGGGTCTGCGGACTCGCGTTGACCCCTCAAGAGCTTTCCGCTATAGCCGCGCGCTCTTGAGATTTCCGCGCCGTGGACGGGTTCCGCGGCGCTTTCTGTTCAAAGGTTCTGACTGATGGCCAACAACGCCGGTGCCAAGAAGGCGATCCGCAAGATCGAGGCCCGTACCGAAGTGAACAAGGCGCGCCGCACGCGCGTCCGTACCTTCCTGCGCAA
>JAHJYN010000214.1 GCA_018826885.1 Alphaproteobacteria bacterium
CCTGGCCGAGGCCCTGACGCGCGGCGTCAAGGCCGGCACCGACCTGAAGTCGCGCCTGCTGGGCGGCTTTGTCGCCGGCTATGAAGCCACCCTCGAACAACTCCCCCTCGTTCAGGCCGTCGTCGCCCGCGCCTGGCACCAGCCCCTGCAGGAAGCCCAGAAAGGCCGCGCCCTGATCGCCCCGGTCATCGAAGGCCTCGAAAGCCTCGTCGCCGACGCCATCAAGGCCGGTGAGCTCAAGCCCGCCACCGACGCCGCCCTCGTCACCGAACTGGTCTGGACCGCCTGGCTCTCGAACTATCGCCGCGCCGCCTATGACAGCTGGACGATCGACACGCTCAGGTCGCATCTCGACCAGCAGATCGACATCATCCTGTCCGGCCAGCGCGCCCGCTAACCGGACTGCCCCTCCGGCGATCCCCCTGAAAGGCCGCGACCCCCGTCGCGGCCTTTTTGCTGGGCGGTGCCGAACGGGTTGGGCAATGGGCCATCACCGGCCTCGCCGATCCCGAAACGCGCATTTCCGGTCCCGCCCTCCCTTGTCAGGCGAGCGACGTTCCGCCACGCTCATGCCCAGGCATGACGCCGATCAGCAGCGGGGGACGCGCAAATGACCGATCAGATGTCGACTTCGGGGTCCGGTTTCGATTTCAAGACCGCCTTGTTCAGCTTCGAGGGCCGGCTGCGCCGCTCGCATTTCTGGATCGGCTGGCTGATCTGTCTGGGCGTCGGCGTGGTTGCCGGCTGGATTCCGCTGATCGGCTTCATCATCTCGCTCGGCCTGATCTGGCCGAACCTCGCCATCACGGTGAAACGTCTGCACGACATGGGCCTGACCGGCTGGCTGGCGGCCATTCCCTTCGTCGCCAATATCGTCGGCTTCATCATGATCTTTGTCAGCGTCGGCGCCTCGTTCTTCATGAACGCCGCCGCGCTCGAGAATGAGGACCCGGCCGCCATCATGGCCCTGATCGGGCCGCTGTTCGGCATTATCGGCATCCTGCTTCTGGTGAACCTCGGCTTCCTGCTCTGGGTCGGCCTGTCCGAGGGCAAGCCGGGGCCCAACAAGTTTGGCCCGAACCCCAAGGGCCTCTGAACCCGCCGACAATCAGGACTCTCGCGGCCATGCAAAAGAGACTTGGATTCGGGGTCGGCGCCTTCGTGCTGGTCGCCGCCTTCGTCTGGATCGTGTTCGACAACCTCGCCCTCGGCCTGGTCTTCGGCCTGCTGGCCGGAGCCGGGGCGGGAGCCGGGGCCGGCAAGGCGGTCAGGCCGCCACCACCCGCAGACGACGGAGACCCGCCCGGCGGCGCGTGAGGTCAGGGTGGGCCCTCTGACGGCGCGGGTCAGCCTGCCTCGGGCTCGAAGACCAGCGGTGAAGACGTCGTCACGCCGAAGCTGGAGGCGTAAGCCGGGTCGAGTTTGTATCCGTTCGGCGTCTTGATGAGCTGGTGAGGGAGCGGGATGTTGCCTGCAGGCATCACCGGCAGCGGCGTGGTTTCCGGCCAGCGCAGCAAAATCCGGCCCATAAGCCGCTCCCGGAAACGGGACGCCTGCGCGACGTCCTCCCCTTTTGCAAAGGTAATCCAGGCAAGTCCCAGGTGATCATGACCGTCCGTGATCGTGATTTCTGGTATGCCTTTGCCGGCCCCTCGCCACGCGGCCGCGCTGATGGTTCTCTTTGACTGCGGGATGACCTCAGCGGTCTCCCGGAGCTCTTCTTCGCTTGCTGCATAGAAGCGCAGACCTTGCGCCTCCGCCTCTTGCCTGACCAGAGCGAGCAACTCGGCCCTGTCTGTGCGGGTCGGAACGGGAATTTCGAATGCCGCGACGGTTTGCAAACTCTCGGGCTGGGGGACGACGCACCCGGCAACGCTCAGAAATACGCCGATCAGCAAGGCTCTCCACATGGGTCGACGCTAGGCGCTGAAGGCTTGCTGTCAACGTCCGCGCCCGACCCCCAGTCGCCGCCTCCCGCACCCGCTGTTGAGTTCCCGGTCGCCCTGACCTAGCTTCCAGCCCCACTTGGAGGTGCACATGACAGGTCGATCCGTGATCATGGCGCTGGGACTGGCCCTGGGCGTCGGCGGCTGCGCAAACGAAGGCACCCTGGTCGGCACGGCGCCTGACGGCACTCCGATCTATGGTCGCAGCTTCACACCCACTTCCCGCGACGGCGCCGTGACCTTGAGCTGTATTGTGGGGGCGGACATGGGGCTGGTGGACTGTCGGGTCATTAGGGAGCAGCCCGAGGGTCAGGGCCTCGGAGCGATAGCCATGGCTATGGTTAGGCCGGATCTGCGGATGAGCAATGCGGACGTGCCCGTTGGGGCACGCATTGAGTTCACGGTGCGCATACGCGAGGACTGAGTTTCCGGCGGTACGCCCCCCTCAGCTCTTCCACCTCAGCGTTTCCGGCTTGACCGGGTTCTGGAACGCCCGCCCCTCGGCGCGGCTGGTGGCCCATTCGCGTTTCAGCTGCTGGTACCATTTGGCCTGACGGTCGGCGTCGTTCAAGCCGACCAGCGACATCGCAAAAACCGTCGATCTCCATGAGGCCCATGACGTCGGAGTCCCTCGACAGCAGCGAGCCCTCGAGGCCTGTTCAGACAATCGACAATGCCGGGGCCGGGCGGAAGCCGAAGCCGGCGCGGCGCTCAAGCCTGCGCCTTCTGCGCACCTCCGGGACCCGCCCGGCGACGCGTGAGCGGGTCTCTGAACATGTGACCGTGTGCGTCATGCCCACACCCAGATCGTGGCAGCGGTGTAGAGGGCGATTCCAAGGGTCAGGTTGAAGGGAAAGGTGATCGCAAGGGATGCGGTCACGAACACGCCTGCGTCGGCCTTCGGGGCCGCCAGCCGCATGGCTGCAGGCACGGCGATATAGGAGGCTGAGCCTGCAAGGATGGTCAAGAGAGCGGCATTACCGGCCTCCAGTCCCGCGAGACGGGCCAGGATCAGTGCCACCCCTGCGGAAAGCAGCGGAAAGCCGATCGCGAATGCGATGATTTCCGGCGTCAGTTTTCGCCCGCCCTCCATCAGCCTGCGGGCAGCGATGAGGCCGATGTCGAGCAGGAAGAAACACAGGGCGCCCTGAAACAGCGGCCCCACAAACAGCTCCAGTCGCGCCATGCCCGCCTCCCCGGAGATCAGGCCGACCACGAAGCTGCCGAGCAGCATCACGGAGGCGGCCCCGACGAACACCTCCCTCAGGATTGTCCTTCGCCGTCCCGGCTCGCCCCGACCCGCGCCGTTCAGCAAGACAAGCGCCGTCAGGATGGCGGGGGTCTCCATCAAGGCCAGCACCGCCGCCATATATCCACCGGACGCGAGGCCGACGGCCACCAGATGCTGCTGGCCTGCCGCAAAGGTCACGACGGAAACGGAACCATAGGTCGCCGCCAAGGCACACAGGGTTGGACGGTCCAGGTTTCGAACCCGCTTCAGAATGGCGAAGGCGAGCAGGGGCATGAGGGCGCTGAGCGCGATCCCGATGACCGCTGCACCCATGAAGTCTCCGTTGAATCCGGCGGCCCGCGCCTCCACCCCGCCTTTGAAGCCAATGCAAAGCATCAGATAGAGCGACAGGCCCTTGGCGATCGGCTCGGGAATGGAGAGGTCTGATCGCGCGAACGCAGCCAAAGCACCGACGAAGAAGAACAGAATGGCCGGCGACGTGAGAAGCGCCAGGCTGGTGGAAAAATCAGGCATGCGTCAACCGGTCCGCTGGAGGTGGGCCCGAATGACCTCGACGGCCGCCAGCATCCAGTTTATTGCCCTAATGCCGGCTATAACGGATGCTAATGATATGGCTGACCGAATGGTCAATCTGGACATCGACCTGTTGCGCGCCTTTGTCACGGTCGTTGAAACCGGCAGCTTCACGCGCACGGCAGCGTTGCTCGGCCGGACCCAGCCGGCTGTCAGCCTGCAGATCCGTCGACTTGAGGATCAGTTGCGATCCCCCTTGTTCGATCGCGGAGGCAAGGGCGTCGCCTTGACTACAGAGGGTGCGGCCCTGATCCCGCAGGCGCGCAGGTTGTTGCGACTGAACGACGAGATTGTCTCGACGTTGGGAGAGGGTGACCTCGAGGGCGAAGTCCGTCTGGGCGCACCGGAAGATATTGCAACGATGCATCTCCCCGAGATCCTGGGGGCGTTCGCGCGCAGCCATCCACGTATCAAGCTGTCGGTTACCTGCGACTACACGGCCAACCTCCTCGATCAGATGTCGCGCGGCATGCTTGATCTGGCGCTGATAAAGCGGGAACCCGTCGGGCCCGATTTAGGGGTCCGCGTCTGGAGCGAACCGCTCGTCTGGGTGGCGCTTGACGCCTCGATCGTCGAGACCTCCCCGCTGCCACTGATCATCGCGCCCGCTCCAGACATCTACCGCAAGCGCGCCTTGGGCGCGCTTTCGGACGCAGGCCTCGCGTTCCGCGCCTCCTTCACGTCACCAAGCCTCGCCGGCCAGATGGCGGCCCTTCGTGCCGGTCTGGGCGTAGGCGTGCTCCCCGCCGCCATGGCGCCCCGTGACCTCGCCGTGCTCGCCCACCCCCTTCCGACGCTCAGCGACAGTGAGATCGCGCTCGTTTCGGCGCGCGGTGTGAGCGGCCCGACCAGCCTGCTCGCGCAGGAGGTCCTGCGGGCGCTGGAGAGGGGCCCCGCCCCGGTATGAGTGGCACTTATGAAGCTCATCATCGCTTCTGATTGTTTGGATGGAGGCGCTGCGCCTATCCTCATTGAGCGGCCCGGGCCCCTCTGACGATCCCAATGATCGTGATGTCGGTCTGCATCGGGTGTGCTCGATGACGGGGTCCGACAGTTTGCCCCCTCAAAACGACGACTTCGGCGTCGAGCGCTCCCCTTCAGAGAAGGAGAGGCTCCATGATCCAGTCAAACCGGTTGCTACGAAAACGCCCCGCCGTCGACGAAAACGATATCTGGACGCCCGGCAACATGACCCAGATGGACGCGGTCGTCGCCGCCTGCGCCATGGTTTCGCATGCCGATGGGTGGGTGAGTCCCGACGAGCGCATGCGCATGCTGGATCGGATGCGAAACTCGCCGACGGTCGCCTTCTTCGGCGCAGACGATGCGCTTCTCATGCTCGACGCTTTGAACCTCGGCTTTGAGCGCGACCTGGAAGAAGGGCAGGCCGCCGCAGAGATTGCGATTGCGCGACTGCGAGGCCAGCCCGGCCCCTCGCGCCTGTTGATTGAGACGGCGTGCTCGGTCGCCCGGTCCGACGGTGTCCTTGATCCAGAAGAACGCACTGTGATCATGCGACTTTGCAAGGTGCTTGGCGTCGATCCCGCGTCCTGCAACCTTGAAAGCGCAGACGGGGGGACACGATGAGAGTCGCTCCGTCCCCCAGTCTGCCCGGGCGCACCTGGGCCGCTCAATCGACACAGGCGACCTGCCGGGTCGCCAGTCATCAGAGCTCGCCAACATCCCGACCCGTCGGATCCGTCAGTGCGATACCGAATGACACTTCGACACGACGACCCAGCCAGTACACTTTCGACATCAGCGTATGATCGCGGGATGAGAGGGGCATTCAGGCGCATGGCTGTGCTGGCTCCACGTCATGCGCGCCCCCTCAGCTCTTCCACCTCAGCGTTTCCGGTTTCACCGGATTGACGAACGGACGCCCCTCGGCGCGGCTGCTGGCCCATTCGCGTTTCAGCTGCTGGTACCATTTGGCCTGACGGTCGGCGTCGTCGATCCACAGCATGGCCGGGTCGAAGGCCAGGCCCATGTTCTGCAGGTTTACCATGCCGCCGTCCTGTTTCAGGAAGGCGCGCACCCCTTGCCTCAGGATCGGCCGGGCCAGGGCAAAGATCCAGTGATCGGACCAGAACAGCTGGGTGATACGGGTGCGGTCGGCCGTCTCGGGCGTCAGACAGGTCAGGCCCAGCACCTGTTTGTCGCCGACCTGGATATGCTCCCAGCGATAGCCGGGCAGGCGGAAGGTGATCTCGGTCTCGGGCGTGCCGCCCAGCAGCCTGTAGGCGCGGCTGTTGGAGGAGGGGCGGTGCCGGACCATGGCAAAGCCCTGTTCGCGCGGCTCGAACGCCTTTTGCTTGTCGTGCATGGAGTGGCGTGATCGCCACCACCATTGCTGATGGACATAGGGCCCGTGCGCCGGGTCCATCAGGCCGACCACCGCATGGTCGATATGGCTGTCGAACACCATGGCCTCGACCAGACGCGGCGCGGATCCGTCAGCGCCCGGAAAGACCGGCGGCGGATGGTCGGGCTCGGCCGGGCGGCGCGGGTCTGAGCTGATCCAGACGAACACCATCCCCTGGCTTTCGGCGACCGGATAGGCGCGCACGCGGATGCGGTCGACCTCGAACTCGGCGTCGTCGGTCAGGGACGGGATGGCCGCGCACTGGCCGTTCAGCCGGAACCGCCAGCCGTGATAGGGGCATTCGATGGTCTCGCCCTCGCCGTCGTGCTCGACCTGTCGGCCGGCCGACAGGGGGGCGGCCCGGTGGGGGCAGATGTCGCGCAGGGCGTAGAGCTGACCCGAGCGGGTGCGGCCCAGCAGCACCGGTTCGTCCTGCAACATATAGCGCGCCTGCCGACCGGGCTTGAGCGCCCCGGCAGTCTCGACGAAATACCAGGTGTCCTTCAGGAAACCGCGCCCGAACGGCAGGGGGGCAGCCTTCGTGCGGGTCTCTGTCGGGGAGGGGGTCTCAACGGCCGTCATGTCGGCTAGTGTTAGGACCAGAGCCGCCGCAACGCCAGTCTCTGCCATAGCTGCGGCAGGGGTTGCGTAGCGAAAGTACTTTGCGTTATAAAGTGACTATCACCCGCTCGCAGGATGCCTCGCATGAAACGCCTTCTCCTCGCCGCCGCCCTCGCCCTGATGCCGGTCGCGGCCTGTGCCCAGACGCCCGCCCCCACACCGGCCGACCATGGCCATGCGCACGCCGACTTCGAGTCGGGCCGGTTCCACGTCCGGGTCGAGGGCGAGGGGCGCGACATCATCCTGATCCCCGGCCTGACCTCCCACCCCGATATCTGGGAACCGCTGGTGGCGCGGCTGGAAGGGGACTGGCGCGTCCATATGATCCATATCCAGGGCTTCGCCGGGGCCCCGACCATGGACAACATCGACGGCCCCGTCTCGGCCCCTGTGGCCGAGGAGATCGCCCGCTATATCGAGGAGCAGGGCCTCGAAGACGCTGTTGTCATTGGCCATTCCATGGGCGGCACCATCGCCATGATGCTCGCCGCCCGCCACCCCGACCTCGTCGACCGCCTCGTCGTCATCGACATGATCCCCTTCATGGGGAATATGTTCGGGGGGGCCGGCGCCACCCCCGCCTCCGTCACCCCGATCGCCGACCAGATCGGCGCCGGCATGGCGGCCTCGACCCCCGAACAATGGCGGGCCTCGGCCACGGCCAGCATCGTCGGCATGGTCCAGACGGAGGGCCTGCGCGCCGGGCCGATCGAGCACAGCGTCACCAGCGACCCCGGCGTGGCGGGGCGGGCCATGCGCGAGCTGATCGTGACCGACCTGCGCCCCGAGCTGGCGGCAATCACCGCCCCGACCGAGGTGATCTATGTCGCCTTTAACAATCCCGGCATGACGCCCGAGATCACCGACGGCATCTATGCCGCCTCCTTCGCCAATCTGGAGGGCGTGGTCCTGCGGCGCATCGACGACAGCGCCCACTTCATCATGCTGGATCAGCCGGATGTGCTGGCTGCGGCCATCAACGACTTCCTCGATTGATCGTCACGATCGTCATGCTTTCGACGGAAATCCCCCCGAAGGTGACCTGACAAGGTTCCAGGGGTGATTTCCGTTATGGCTTTTCGGCGCTAGAAGCGTTGCGGGGCATAGAGCGGCCGAGAGGGTGACGATGGCGGGCAACGCCTTTCTGGATCGACTGAAGCGCGGCCCCGGCGGCCAGGGGCAGCGCAATCTGCTGCAGCGCATCCTGTACTGGAGCGTCGTGGCCGGCGTCTGGGGCCTGATCTTCCTCGTCGTGTTCTTTGCGGTCTTTGCCCGCGGCCTGCCGGACACCTCGGCCCTCTACGACATCGATCGCCAGCCCTCGGTGACCTATCTGGACCGGAACGGGGCGTTGATCGCCGTGCGCGGCAGCCAGCAGGCTCCGCCCGCCGACCTCGAGGCCTTGCCCGACTATGTGCCGGCTGCCTTCATCGCCATCGAGGACCAGCGATTCCGCTGGCACCCCGGCTTTGATCCCGTTGGCATGGTCCGGGCCATGGTCGCCAATATGCGCGCCGGACGGGTAGTCCAGGGCGGCTCGACCATCACCCAGCAACTGGCCAAGAACCTGTTCCTGACGCCGGACCAGACCCTGCGCCGCAAGGGCCAGGAGCTGATGCTGGCCGTCTGGCTGGAGCTGAAATTCTCCAAGGACGAGATCCTCGCCCTCTATCTGAACCGGGTGTATTTCGGGGCCGGCGCCTATGGCATCGAGGCGGCGTCGCAGCGCTATTTCGACAAGTCGGCCAAGGATCTGACGGTGGGTGAGGCGGCGCTGCTGGCCGGCCTGCTGAAAGCCCCGTCGCGCTATTCGCCGGTGTCCGAGAGCGAACGGGCCGCCGCGCGGGCGACCGTCGTGCTCGACGAAATGGAAGAGAGCGGCGTCATCACCGCCGAGCAGCGGGCTGCAGCCGTCCTGGAGCCTGTGCGGGTGTCGCGGACGCTGGCGACCCAGCACGCCCAGTACTTCGTCGACTGGCTGGACAAGGAAATCCGCGGCCTGGTCGGCGAACCGACCGAGGACCTGATCGTCGAAACGACCCTCGACCTGACCCTGCAGACCGCCGCCGAGCGGGCGGTCACCGGCGTGCTTCGGGAAAACGCCTCGCGCGGCGTCGAACAGGCGGCGCTGGTGGCGCTGGATGGCGACGGCCGGGTACGGGCCATGATCGGCGGCGCCTCCTATGCCGACAGCCAGTTCAACCGGGCCGTCGATGCGCGGCGTCAGGCGGGGTCGGCCTTCAAGCCCTTCGTCTATCTGACGGCCGTCGAGGCCGGCTACACCCCCCAGACCCCGGTGATCGACGAGCCGATCCGGATCGGGTCGTGGGAGCCGCGCAACTACTCGGGCCGGTTCATCGGGCGGACGACTCTGTCGAACGCGGTGGCCCAGTCGACCAATACGGTGGCGGTGTCGCTGGCCGACAGTCTGGGGCGCGACAATGTCGCCCGCACCGCGCGGCGGCTGGGCATCACCAGCCGGATCGGGCTTGAGCCCGCCATGGCGCTGGGGGCGGTCGAGGTCTCGCCTGTCGAGATGGCCCAGGCCTATGACGCCTTTGCCAATGGCGGCAAGCGGGTCACGGCCTATGGCATCAGCCGCATCCGCACCCGCGAGGGGCGGGTCATCTATCAGCGGTCGGCCCGCGAGAGCCGGCCGATCCAGGCGATTGCCAACCCGCCGCTGCTGTACATGAACGACATGCTGCGCGGGGTGATCAGTTCGGGCACGGCGCGGTCGGTGGCCATCTCCGGGCGCGATCTGGCGGGCAAGACGGGCACGACCTCGGACTACAAGGACGCGTGGTTCGTCGGCTACACGGGCGGCTTCGTCACCGCGGTCTGGGTCGGCAAGGACGACAACACCGCCATGCGCGGCGTGACCGGCGGGCAAGCCCCGGCGGCCATCTGGCGCGCCTTCATGACCGCCGCCCTGCCCCGGCTGGATGCGCCCCGCATCCCCGATGGCCCGCCCCTGCCCGAGGGCTGGCAGCCGCCGGATCCGGTCGGCGAGCTGATCGGCTCGATGGAAGACCCCTATGCCGACGAGATCGAGCGCGGCATCGAGCCGACCCCGGAACCGCGTCAGCCCGAGCGGCCCGCGCCCGACCAGCCGGTGATCCGCCCGACCACGCCCCAGCCCGAGCGGCGGGACGAGGAGGTCCAGCGCCCGGAACCGGGCCTGCCGCCCGAGAAGAAGGCCGACCCCCTCTTCTTCTAGGCCGTTCGTCTTCTAGACGCTGAGGGCGTGCAGCCCCGCGCCGTGCTGTCGCAACCAGGCACGGTGCGGCGCCGGGTCGCCGACCAGCTGCGCCACCACCGCCCAGAAGCGCGGGCTGTGGTCGCCGTGGACCAGATGGGCGACCTCGTGCGCGGCCAGATAGTCCAGCACGGCGGGCGGGGCGAGGATCACCCGCCACGAGTAGCGGATCGTGCCCCGGCCGGGGGTGCAGGAGCCCCAGCGCGAACGGGGGTCATTGATCGACACCTTCGGCAGGGGCAGCCCCAGCGTCCGGCAGTGAACCTCGGTCCGGGCCATCAGCACCTCACGGGCGCGTCGCTTGAGGAAGGTCAGGATGCGCCGGCTCCAGGCCGCGCCCTCACCCCCCGCCGCCAGAACCGGGCCGTCCGGGGTGTCGGTCAGGCGGGCCGCGCCCGCCCCGGGCAGGGCCGCCAGGGTCACATCCTCGCCCTCGACCGACAGCCGCTGCCCCGGGACGAGGCCAACGGGTGCCGGCCGGTCAGCCAGCCGCGCGCGGATCCAGTCGGTGCGCGTGCGGGCAAAGGCGATGGCATCCACGAGCCTTCGTTCGCTGGGCGCGACCAGAACGGCCTCCCCCGCGCGGGCATCGATGCGGATCGACACCCGCCGGGCCCGCCGGTTGACCGACAGGCGCAGCGGGGCGCCGTCGGCCTCGAGGCTAAGCCGCTGCCCGTCGCGATACGCCACCGGCGGCCTCGTTGCGGGCGATAAAGTCGCGCACCCGGGGGTAGATGTCATCGCGGAAGCGACGCCCGTTGAACACGCCGTAATGGCCGACCTCGGGGTGGACATACAGTTCGCGCCGGTCCTCGGGGACGTTCGGACACAGGCCGTGCGCCGCCTGGGTCTGGCCGACGCCGGAGATGTCGTCCTTTTCGCCCTCGACCGTCATCAGGCCGATGTCGGTGATCTTCGACAGATCGACCTTGCGGCCCCGGTGCTCCAGCTCGTCGCGGGCCAGCAGATGGTTCTGGAAAACGATGTCGATGGTCTGGAGATAGAATTCCTCGGTCAGGTCCAGAACCGACAGATATTCGTCGTAGAATTCCTCGTGCTTCTGGACCTCGTCGCCGTCGCCCGCGATCAGGTTCTCGAAATACTCGTGCTGGGCGTCGCGGTGGCGATCCTCATTCATCGACATGAAGCTGTAGAGCTGGACAAAGCCCGGATAGACCCGGCGCCCGGCGCCCGGATAGGGCAGGGGCACGGTATGGATCATGTTCGACTTGAACCAGGCAAAGGGCCGGGCCTCGGCCAGACGGTTGGTGACCGTCGGCGACAGCCGCGCATCGATGGGCGAGCCCATATAGGTCATGCTGAGCGGACGGTGCGGGTCCTTGTCCTCGGCCATCAGGGCGCAGGCGGCGAGCACCGGCGGCCCCGGCTGGCAGACGCCGACGACGTGCACGCGCGGGCCGATGGCGGTCAGCATCTCGCGGATGTGGTCGATGTAGTCGAAGAAGTCGAACCGGCCTTCCAGCATCGGCACCTGACGGGCGTTGACCCAGTCGGTGACATAGACGTCGTGGTCCTGGAGGAAGCCCTCGACCGTGCCGCGCAGCAGGGTGGCATAGTGGCCCGACAGGGGCGCCACGATCAGCACCGCCGGTCCATCGGCCGGCTTGCCCGCCCGCTTGAGGTCACCGAGATCGCGCGCGAAGCGGATCAGCCGGCACCAGGGCGAGGTCCAGATCGTCTGCTGGGTCGTGCGCACCGGCCGATCGTCGATGGTGATCACATCCAGATTCCACGCCGGCTTGCCATAGCGACGGGTCAGCCCCTCGAACACCTCGGCCGCGGCGTAGGCGGTGCGACCGATGGCGGTCTCGGCGGCCGGATTGAACGGCGACGACCAGAAGGACCGGGCCAGCTGGGCGCCCAGTCGGAACGGCGTGGCGGAATAGTAGGAGAATTCGTGAAGGGAGTAGAGCATGCGTCTCTTCAGATGGCGGCGGGTGGCCGGCCTTACAATGCAGCGCAGCATAGTTTGTGAGGCACTGCAAAAGGATTATCGGCGCTGGCGCAATCGTGAGGGGTTGGGCGGGGTGTGGCAAGACCGTCTGAACCGTCTGAACCGTCTGAATGGTCTGAAATAGGGAATGCGGGTGAAGTGTATCCTTCTCCCGATGGGAGAAGGTGGCGCGTGAGCGCCGGATGAGGGTTGGCGGCCCCTGTCGGCGCAAGCCGCGGCAGGGACGGTGCGACGGCTCACGCCGAAGGACTCGGAGAGCCCCTCACCCCCTGCCCCCTCTCAGGCTCCGCGCTGCCCTTCGGGTCCCAACGGGAGAGGGGGAAAGAAACACCGTCTGAACCGTCTGAATGGTCTGGTTTCGCACCTCCGCCGGTCGCGCCGCATGGCAACCGGGCAGTATGGACGCGGCGGTGACCGGGTCGAACAGAACGGTGCGGAAAAGGACAAGAGCGTTGAAAAGGCGGGTGTTTTGAGGGGCGGCCGTCACACTACCCGTCTCCTCCCTGACGACGTTGGGCAGGAGACATAAAACCGCTGACCGATTGAACCGGACGCGGGGCTGGCGGCACCTTATCTTTCCGAGAGCGGGAGTGTTCCTTCATGTCGGCGGATCGCATCGACAGGGCCCGAATATTCGAGGCCTATCTGGTCGCGGCGGCGCGAACCGGGGATGCGGCGGCGCGGGCGCGGCTGGTCGAGGCGTGGCAGCCGCGGCTGATCGGTCATGCCTGGCGGCTGACGGGTGACATGGAGATGGCCCGCGAGGCCGTGCAGGACGGCTGGGTCGAGATTCTGAAGGGCCTGCCGGCCCTGCGGGAGGAGCTGGCCTTTCCGGCCTGGGCGCTCCGGATCGTGACCCGGCGGTGCCGACGGCTGGGCGGTCGTCGGGGACGGGACCGGGCGCGGGAGACCGGGCTGGATGATCCGCTGCCGCTGGCCGTCCCGCAATCCGACACCGGCCCGGATGTGCTGGTCCGGCAGCATATGCGGCGGGCGATTGACGCCCTGCCGCCCGACCAGAGGGCGGCGCTGGCCCTCGTCTACCTGCACGAACTGAGCGTGGCCGAGGCGGCGCTGGCCCTCGATGCGCCCGAGGGCACGATCAAGACCCGACTGATGCATGCGCGGCGAAAGTTGCGCGACCACCTGACCCTCCAAGGAGTGACCCCATGACCGACGATATCGACACCCTGATCGCCAACACCCTCAAGGATGAGGACCGCGCCCTGCTGGCCCGGGCCGGAGCCGAGCCGGGCTATTTCCGGCAGATCGGCGAGGTGTTCACCGGACCGACTGGCTGGCCCACCATGGTGCTGGTCGTCGCCCAGACGGTGATGTTCATCGCCGGCGTCTGGGCCGCCTGGCAGTTTTTCCGGGCAACCGAGCCGCTGGAGGCCCTGCGCTGGGGCCTGCCGTCGGCGGTGCTGATCCTCGGCTCGCTGATGGTCAAGCTGTCGGTCTGGCCGGCCATCCATGCCAACCGGACGATTCACGCCCTGCGGCGGCTGGAGCTGCAGCTGGCGCTGCGACGGCAGGACTGATCGAGGTCAGCCCCGGGCCTTCACGCGGCGGAAAATGTCGGCGGCGGTCTCGGGGCCGAGCTCATAGTTGAGGGTCTGGCGCGCCTTGCCGTCGGGGCCCATCAGCCAGATGGCGAGGGAGTGGTTCATCGTATAGGCCTCACCCTCGCCGGACTTGCTGTAGAAGACGTCATAGGCGTCGGCGGCGGCGGCCACCTGTTCGGGGGTGCCGGTCAGGCCGATCACGCCCTCGGGAAAGCCGTCAGACGACAGATAGTCCTTGAGCGCCTGCGGCGTGTCGCGCGCCGGATCCACCGAGACGAAGATCATCTGCAGATCCTCGCCGTCCGGACCCAGTTCCGTCTTCAGCGCCTGCAGGAAGGCCAGGGTGGTCGGGCAGTAGTCCGGGCAGTAGGTGAAGCCGAAGAAGACCAGGCTCCATTTGCCGTCCAGCACGGTCTGATCGACGGTTTCGCCGTCCTGATTGACCAGGGTGAAGGGACCCCCGGCGGTCGGTTGCCCCTCGACGCCGGCCTCGATCGCCTGACCGGCAGTGCCCGCGCGCGTCTCGCCCCGGCCCTGCACCACGATCAGGGTCACCAGCGCCAGGGCGGCGGCGATACCGAGACAGGCGGCGGCAAGAACGACGACGGTTTTGCGGGGCATGGGGGCCTCCTGAACGGTTGCGGCGTCGGGACGTCTCGCCCCGGGTGTCGGCCCGGGTCTATAGAGGGGATGTGGAGACGTTTGAAGCGGATAAAGGGCCGCATGGCCCGGGGCTGAAAGGCTGGCGCAACCTGCCCCGGCGGAGCCGTGGCCTGTCGCTGAGGACCTTGATCATCCTGCGCTGGATGGCCGTGGCCGGCCAGAGTGCGACCATTGCCGTGGCCACCGCCGGCTTGCATTTCGACCTGCCGCTGTGGCCGTGCCTGACGGTGATCGCCGCCAGTGTGGTCATGAATCTGCACGCCACGCGCCGGCTGAAGCGGCCCGATCCGCCGCTGGCGGACGGCGGGCTGACGGCGGCCCATCTGGGGTTCGACATCCTGCAGCTGACCCTGCTGCTGGGACTGACCGGCGGGCTGCAGAACCCGTTCTGCCTGCTGCTGGTGGCCCCGGTGACGGTGGCCGCGGCCTCCCTGCCCGGCCGGCAGGCGCTGGCGCTGGGCTTTCTGGTGCTGCTGGCGACGGTGGGGCTGTTCTTCTGGGCCATGCCCCTGCCCTGGCAGGCCGGGACCGAGCTGGCCCTGCCGGCGCTCTACCGGTTCGGGATCGGGCTGGCGCTGGTGACCGGGGTGGTCTTCACCGCCGCCTATGCCTGGCGGGTGGCCGCCGATGCCGAAAAGCTGGAACTGGCGCTGACGACCACCCAGGATGTGCTGCAGCGCGAACAGCGGCTGGCCGCGCTGGGGGGACTGGCCGCCGCCGCCGCCCACGAACTGGGCACGCCGCTGGCCACCATCCAGATCGTGGCCAAGGAGCTGAAGCGGGCCTTTCCCGCCGATGCTGCGGCCGCCGAGGACGCCGCCCTGATTCTGGAGCAGGCCGAGCGGTGCCGGCTGATCCTGCAACGGCTGTCGCAGCGGCCCGAGGACGGGGATGCGCTCTATGACGACATCGACCTGAAGGCCCTGCTGGAAGAGGTGGCGGCGCCGCACAAGGGCTTTGACCTTGAGTTCGAGATTACAGTGCGGGTGGCGGACGGATCGGCTGCGCCGCGGATCCGCCGGATGCCCGAGGTGATCCACGGCCTGTCGACCCTGATCGAGAATGCCGCCGACTTTGCCACCGGTCAGGTGCGGCTGGCGGCCTCGGTCGATGCGGGGTGGATCGAGATCGAGATCGCCGACGACGGTCCGGGCTTTTCCCCCGACATCCTGCCCCGGCTGGGCGAGCCCTATGTCACGACCCGGCCGCAGGGCAAGGCGCGCCGGGCGCTGGCGGCCCAGATCGCCGCTGCCGCCGTGCCGCGCGCCGCCCGGCGGGCCGGCCGGACCAAGGACGCCGCGCCGCCCGAAGCCATCGCCCCCAGCCAGGGCGGGATGGGGCTGGGCTTCTTCATCGCCCGCACCCTGCTGGAGCGGACCGGGGGCAAGGTGACGGTCGGGGCGGGCAACGGAGCCAGGGGGAAGTTGCGCGGCGCCCGGGTTGCGGTGCGCTGGCCCCGGCAGGCGCTGGAGCCGGTCCAAGTGTCGCAGGGCGCGCCTGCGTCTTGACGGCGGGCGGTCCCGTAACGACGTGATCGACACTGGAGACAGAGAATGACAGACACCGACCCCCGTATCACCCGGCTGGACGATCGCTCGCTGCTGGTGCTGGATGACGACAATGCGCTGCGGACCCGGCTGGGCCGGGCGCTGGAATCGCGGGGCTTTGAGGTGACCACGGCGGCCTCGATCGCCGAGGCCCAGACCGCGCTGGGCGAGCGGGTGCCCGCCTTTGCCGTCCTGGACATGCGGCTGGAGGACGGCAACGGCCTGAAGATCGTCGAGGCCATCCGCGAGCGACGCGACGATGCCCGGATCATCATGCTGACCGGCTATGGAGCCATCGCTACTGCGGTTGCTGCGGTCAAGGCCGGGGCGGTCGACTATCTGCAGAAGCCGGCCGATGCCGACGATGTGGTCAAGGCCCTGCTGGCCACGGGCGATGCGCCCGAGCCGCCTGACAATCCGATGAGCGCCGACCGGGTGCGCTGGGAGCATATCCAGCGCGTCTATGAACTGTGCGACCACAATGTCTCGGAGACAGCGCGGCGGCTGGGCATGCACCGGCGGACCCTGCAGCGCATCCTGGCCAAGCGGGCGCCGCGCTAGACGTGTCTGCGAAAGGCCGCCAGGCGGGCAAAGGCGATGGTCAGGGCCTTGCGGCGCGCCGGCGCCAGCGGCTGCGGCCCGGCATCGCGCAGGATCGCCCCGCCGAAATCGTCGGCGACGATCAGCCCGACCTCGTCCGGCAGGACCTTGTGCGGAAAGCCGGTCGAGACGGCGAAATAGAAGCGGTCGCAGAAGGGGGCATAGTCGCCCCATTTCCGGTCGCAACGGTAGTCCTCAAGACTGGACTTGACCTCGCAGATGACGATCTCGCCGCGCGGGCCCAGCGCCATGACGTCGGCGCGGCGGCCGTTCGGCAGGGCCACCTCCACGAGCGGCGCATGGCCCAGATCGACCATCAGCCGGGCCACGCCCCGGGTGATGCGGCGCGTGGTCTCAGGCCGGGGGCCGTCGACAGGCGACAGATTCAGCGACAGGAGCGGGGTGGCGGTCATGCCGCCACTATGTTCCGCCTATGTTCCGCATTCAAGCGGGGCCTTAGCGACCCGTATGCACCGTGCGGCTGGTGTTGAAGCCGAGCTGGCCGGCGCGGGCGACGAGGCGGCTGCGCTCGGAGGCCGAAGGACTGGCGCTGCGGTGCCAGATCCACCAGTTGGACTTGTCCGGCAGGCCCATGATGGCCCAGCTGTAGTCCGGAGCATGATCCCAGACCCAGTAGTTCTGCCCCGCCAGACCGCCGAAACTGAGCAGGCCGGTCAGGGTGAAACGGAATTTGGCATTGGTCGCGGTGTCGGTGACGCGGGCATTGGCGCGCAGGACCTCGACCTCGCCGTCCGCCGTACGGGTGCAGGCCACCGACAGGGAATAACGCCCGGCGCGGGACTGCGGCGTGAAGTCGATCTGGGCGCGGCTGCAGTCCTTTTGCACGTCGTTGGGATTGCGCACGACCTCGAACCAGCGGCCGTCGAAGCGGTCGAGGTTGACGTTGGAGGCCTGGGCCAGGACGGGGGTCGACAGCGCCATGGCGGCAACCGCGATCGGGGCGGCGATCAGGCGGGACAGGTGCATCCGGTGCTCCTTGAGTGGTGAAAGGGTCCGTGCAGTTACGCGCCGGACCCCGGTTCGGTTGCCTCCTCAGCCCCGCGCGCGGGCCGCCCACTGTTCGCGCGACTGGCCCCAGCGGTCGACAACGGCATCCTGATAGGGCTCCGGCAGGCGTGTCCGTCCCTGATTATGCGATCCCAGCCGCTCGGCCAGTATGCAGGAGGCCCGGTTGTCCGGGTCGATCGTGTGAATGACCTCGGTCCAGCCCAGAATGTCGAAGGCATAGTCCATCGTGGCGGTGGCGGCCTCAAGCGCATAGCCCTTGCCCTGGGC
>JAHJYN010000215.1 GCA_018826885.1 Alphaproteobacteria bacterium
CCTGGCCGGTGCCGCGAATGCCCAGGACCCCCATGCGGGTCACGAGGCCGCGCCGGCCCAGGGCCAGTACAGCGCCTCGCTGACGCGGATGATCACCTCGACAGCCGACGGTGAATGCCCGGCCGATCTGATGGCGGCGGAACTGCTGTCCGCCTGCAATGAACAGGTCGACCAGATCGGACCGGCGCTGCAATCGCTGGGCCCGATCAGCGACATGGCTTTCGTGAGCGCCGAGGGCGAGGGCGAGGCCCGCGTCGAGACCTATGAGGTGTTCTTCGAGAGCGGCCAGATGCTGACCTGGGGCATCGGCGGCCTTACCGACGGCAAATTCACCGTCGCCTTCGTCACCGGCTGAGGCCAGACATGGAAACGGGGCCGGTCCTGACGACCGGCCCCGATCCTTGTGTCAGTCGGGGCGTTACGCCGCGTCTTTCAGCGCCGCATCATTGATGCGGGCATCGGCGATGGTCGTCAGATCCTCGTCGGTCTGGGACTCTTCCTGCAGGGTCTCGTCCAGCAGCTTGACCGCCTCGTCGAGTCCGAGCACCTGGGCCCAGCGCTTCAGCGTGCCGTAGCGGGTGATCTCATAGTGTTCGACGGCCTGGGCGGCGGCCAGCAGGCCGGCGTCCAGCGCGGGATTGTCCTTGTACTCCTCGGCGATCTCGTCGCCCTCGGCGAGGATGCCGTTGATGGCATCGCAGGTCTTGCCGCGCGGGGTCTTGTCGATGATCTCGAACACGCGCTCCAGACGCTCGATCTGGCCCTCGGTCTGGGTCTCGTGCTTTTCGAAGGCCGCCTTGAGCTCGGCGGACTGCGCGGCCCGCTTCATCTTGGGCAGGGATTTCAGGATCTTGCGCTCGGCATAATAGATGTCGCGCAGGGTGTCGTGGAACAGGGTGTTCAGGGTCTTCTCGGCCATGGTGTCCTCCTTGGGGTGAGAGTTGGGAGAACAAGGACGGCGGAGCAGGGTTCCTGTGTCGGCTGGACGACTCAGAGAGGCCCGCTGCGGCGCCCCAGATCGGCCAGTCGCGGGCGCAGCATGCGATAGCAATCGCAGGCGGTGGCCTCGAGCCCCTCGCGGTCCAGGATGCGGATGGTACCG
This sequence comes from Alphaproteobacteria bacterium, assembly GCA_018826885.1. Taxonomy (GTDB): domain Bacteria; phylum Pseudomonadota; class Alphaproteobacteria; order Caulobacterales; family Caulobacteraceae; genus Brevundimonas. The sequence continues at coordinate 1,103 of JAHJYN010000215.1, forward strand.
CGCCCATAGCTGATGAGCTTCTTTCGCCGGAGCTGGGTCGCGGCCTCGCTGATCGTCGAACGCCGCACGGCGATCAGGCGTGCCAGCTCTTCCTGCCGAAAATGCAGGAGGTCGTGGGGGGACAGGTCGCGCGCGGTCAGGATCCAGCGCGCGATCCGGTCGGGCACGCGGTGCATCGAATTGCAGGCTGCCGTCTGGGCCGCCTGGGCCTGATAGAGGTCGGTCAGCACCAGCAGCCGGGTCATCAGGCGGGGACGGGCCGCGGCCAGGGTGCGCAGGGCGGCGGCGCTGGCCACCCAGGCCTCTCCTGTGGTGCGGCAGACGATTTCCCAGGCGCTGGACCGGTCGGCCATGAAGGGTGCCAGACCCGTCAGCCCCTCGCTGCCGACCACGGCGGTTTCGACCGTACTGCCGTCCGGAAAGCGGATCACATTGGCGAACTGGGCATCGATGGGAAAATGCACATGCTCGACCGGCGTGCCCTGATCGACCACGATCTGATCCAGCGTGACGGACACACGGCGCAGCAGCGGGCGAAGCGCGGCCGCATCATCGGGGTCCAGCGTCGCGATAAACCAGTTCTCGAGAGGGGCTGACGGTTCAGACATGCAACAGCAACGCTCAGGGCCTCGCCTGGGTGCCCGTATCGGTGGATTCTCTTTGTCACCCGGCGAACATTGTCGGGCGAAGACGCGTGATAGGGACGGCCCCTTCAACAGGGGACGACTGTGAAAACCTATTTCTGTTTCATCGAAAGCGACGTGCTGAGCACGCCGCATGTCGAGCCGCTCATGGCCGAGACGGACGTCGAGGCGCTTGAGGAGGCTGCGGCCCTGCTGCGGACCCACGCCAGCGGCATCGCCGCCCATGTGCTGTGCGGGGAAGAGCGGATCGGCACCGTTCGCCCGGCGTCGACCCGCCCCGGGTCTGATCCCGACGAGACTATTGGCGTCTGAGGTCCGGCGGCGTGGCCTCAGCCGTCAGTATACGGATGGCTTCCTCGACCGTGACAATCTCCTGGCCCTGTGAGCCGAGACGGCGGAGGGCGACCTTGCCCTCCTCGGCCTCGTTCTTGCCCACCACAGCGATCACCGGAACCTTGGCGACCGAGTGTTCGCGCACCTTGTAGCCGACCTTTTCATTGCGGAGATCGGTCTCCACGCGCAGACCGGCGGCCTTGAACTTTGCGGCCACCTGCTTCGCATAGTCGTCGGCGTCGGAAACGATGGTTGCGACCACGGCCTGCACCGGGGCCAGCCACAGCGGGAAGGCCCCGGCATAGTTCTCGATCATGATGCCGATGAAGCGCTCGAACGACCCCAGGATCGCCCGGTGCAGCATGACGGGCCGGTGCTTGGCGCCGTCCTCGCCGACATATTCCGCACCCAGACGTTCGGGCAGGACATAGTCCAGCTGGATGGTGCCGCAGGTCCATTCGCGGCCGATGGCATCCTTGACGACAAAGTCCAGCTTGGGGGCATAGAAGGCACCGTCGCCCTCGGTCACGACGGGCTCGGTGCCCGCCGCGCGGGCGGCTTCGGCCATCTGGGCCTCGGCCTTGTCCCAGAATTCGTCCGTCCCCGCACGAACCTCGGGCCGGGTGCCGAGGCTGATGTAGGCCGTCTCCATGCCCAGGTCGGCGTGGACGCTGCGCGCCAGGTCGATGAAGCGCGAGGTCTCCTCGACGATCTGGTCCTCGCGGCAGAAGATGTGGGCATCGTCCTGGACGAAGCCGCGCACCCGCATCAGGCCATGCAGGGCGCCGGACGGCTCATAGCGGTGGCAGGCGCCGAACTCGGCCATGCGCAGCGGCAGTTCGCGATAGGACCGAAGGCCCTGGTCAAAGATCTGGACGTGGCCGGGGCAGTTCATCGGCTTGAGGCTGAGCTCCTCGCCCTCGACCGTTTCGCAGACGAACATGTTCGGGCGGTACTTGTCCCAGTGACCGCTCTGTTCCCAGAATTTGCGGTCCAGCACCTGGGGCGTCTTGACCTCGACATAGCCGGCGGCGTTCAGGCGGCGGCGCATATAGGCTTCGATCACCTGCCACAGCACCCAGCCCTTGGGGTGCCAGAAGACCATGCCCCGGCCCTCTTCCTGCATGTGGAAGAGCTCCATGGCGCGGCCCAGCTTGCGGTGGTCGCGTTTCTCGGCCTCTTCCAGCCGCTTCAGGTGCGCGTCGAGATCCTCCTTGGAGGCCCAGGCGGTGGCGTAGATGCGCTGCAGCTGCGGATTGCGGTGGTCGCCGCGCCAGTAGGCCCCGGCCAGCTTGGTCAGCTTGAAGGCCTTGCCGACGAATTTGGTCGAGGGGAAGTGCGGCCCCCGGCACAGGTCCAGCCACTTGCCCGTGCGATAGACGGTGATGACCTCGTTTTCCGGCAGGTCGCGGATCAGCTCGGCCTTGAAGCGCTCGCCGATGCTGTCGAAATAGATGATGGCCTCGTCGCGGTCCCAGACCTCGCGGACCAGCTTCTCGTCGCGGTCGACGATCTCGGCCATGCGCTTTTCGATGGCGGCAAAGTCGTCGGTCGAGAAGGGCTCTTCCCGGTGGAAATCGTAATAGAAACCGTCGTCAATGGCCGGGCCGATGGTGACCTGGGTGCCGGGAAACAGCTCCTGCACGGCCTGGGCCAGCACATGGGCGGCGTCGTGGCGGATGGTTTCCAGCGCCGCCGGATCGTCGCGCATGATCAGGCGGAAGTCGCCACCGGTCTCAATGGGCCGGTCGAGGTCCCGCTGCTCGCCGTTGAGTTCAACCAGGGCCGCCTTTTTGGCCAGCGAGGGTGAGATGGAGGTCGCCACCTGCCGGCCCGTCGTCGAGGCGGGGAACTGGCGGACGGCACCGTCGGGGAATTTCAGGTCGATCATCTGTCTGTCTTCGTTGTCTGGATCGCGGGAGGGGAGGACTCTCGCGCCGGAACCGGGTCATAGCCCGAGCTTCCGAAAGGATGGCATTTGCACAGGCGTCGAACGGTCAGCCAGCCGCCCCGTACCGGCCCGTGGGTGAGGAGGGCGTCGCGGGCATAGTCCGAACAGGTCGGGAGGAAGCGGCAGGACTGGCCGATCAGGGGCGACAGGGTCAGCTTGTAGCCACGATGGGCCGCGCGGACGCCGCGTTCATAGAGGGTTTCGCCGGATGCCATGTCGCCGCGCTTATCCCCCGCATCGCCCGCCCGGGCAAGCACCGCGGGCGAGGTCGGGGAGAGCCGGGCGGATCAGGCCGCTCCGGCGCGGCGAGTTCGCTCGGCCTCGGGGATGTCGCGGGTGGCCAAAGCCATGTCGACGGCATCGATCAGGGCGCCCATGGCCACCTGGGTGGAGGCATGACGCTGGGGATAGTCGGCGACCGGCTTGAGCACGCGCAGGCCCTCAAACCGGCCGTCCGGACCCTCGCCGCCGGCCTTCAGCATGGCCGTGAGGGCCGCCGCAGCGGTGGTGATGTCGTCGGCCGTCGCCCCGATGACCGCTTCGCCGATGACGCCGGCGGCCGCCTGTCCGAGGGCGCAGGCCTTGATGTCCTGGGCGAAGGCGGTGATGCGGCCCTGATTGTCGAGCGTCACATCGACGACGGCGCGCGAACCGCACAGCCGGGCCACGCGCTCACCGGTGCCGTCCGGCGAGGCCAGCCGGCCCGCGTGGGGCAGATTGGCCGCCAGACCCAGAATCCGGGCGCTGTAGAGATCGTCGATCATGGTCGAAACATAGGCGCGACCGGCAGCCCGCGAAAGGCGCTATTGCAGGGACTGCCAGGTCCGGGTGCCGTCGGCGGTGACCGGGCCGGCGGCGCGCTCGCGGATCCAGGCCAGGTTCTGGTCGGCGACCTCGGGCGGCAGCTCCCGGCGCAGGATGGTTTCCGCCTCGCCCAGATTGCCGGAGAGCCCGAGCACCAGCGCCAGGTTCTGCTTCACCTGCAGCCCGGCCTGGGGTTGGACCGCCGCGCGACGCAGCAGGGCTTCCGCCCCCGCCAGATCACCGGATGTCAGGCGCACCATGGCCATGTTCGAGAGGATGGCAGGATTGTCGGGCGAGAGGCGCAGTCCCTCGGCCCAGGCGGTCTGGGCGTCGGCTTCGCGCCGGACCTGCTGATAGGCGACCCCCAGGAGGGACCACGGGCGCCAGTCGCCGGGCAACAGGTCGCGTGACCTTTCCAGAGCGGCAATGCCGTAAAAGGCCTGACCCCGGGCGATATGGGCGCGGCCCAGCTCGATCATGGCTTCGGCATTGTGGGGCTGGACGACCAGCACCCTGTCCGCGGCCTGGGCCGCCTGATCGAACTGGCCCAGTTCGCGGAGGGCCTGCGCCAGACGCACCCCGGCGACAGGATCGGCGGGATTGATCTCGAACTCCTGCTGCCAGAACAGCGAGCGGCTCAGCGGGTCCATGCGGTCATAGGTGGCGCGCGTCTCGAGCGAGGCCGGTTGCCGGTCCTGAGACAACGCCGCGGACGGCAGGGCGAGGGCGGCGAGCGTGGCGATCAGCAGAAGTGGGCGCGACATGGGACGATCCCGGGGATAGAGTTTCGGTCACCGTCAGGGTGGGCCGCTTCGGTCAATCCTTCGTTAACCCCACAGAGACCGTGGAGAGCCCATGTCCCGCCGCCTGCCCGTTCTGGTCGCCGCCGATACCCAAGAGGCAAAATCGGCCCGCCCCGTACGTCTGATTGCCGCGGACGAAGCGCTGGACGGTCGGGCCGGCGCCTGGGCTTCTGCCAATGGTTTCAAGGGGCAGAGGGGGCGGCTGTTGCTGTGCCCGGATGATGCGGGCGAGATTGCCGAGGCGCTGTTCGGCATCGGCAAGGCCTTTGAGCCCATGGCCCTGCGAGCCCTGGCCGACCGCCTGCCGGGCGGCATCTGGCGGCTCGAAGGGGTGCCGGGCGATCAGGCCGAGTTGGCGGCGCTGGCCTTCTGCCTCGGCAGCTATGCGTTTGACCGGTACACCGCGGTCGGGACCGAGCCGCCCGCCCGACTGGTCGTGCCCGAGGGGCTGGACAGCGCACGGGTGCTGGATCTGGCGCGAAGCTGCGATCTGGTCCGCGAGATGGTGGACACCCCGGCCGCCGACATGGGCCCGCTGCAGATCGAGACGATGGCGCGCGAGATCGCCGAAGAGTCGGGCGCCACGATCAGCGTGATCACGGGCGATGCCCTGCTCGACGCCAACTATCCGGCCGTGCACGCCGTTGGCCGTGCGGCGGTGCCGGCGCGGGCCCCCCGTATGATCGAGATCCACTGGAACGCCGACCGGGCTGACCTGCCGCTGCTGGCGCTGGTCGGAAAGGGGGTGGTGTTCGACACCGGCGGGCTGAACCTCAAGGCTGGCGTCGGCATGCGCAATATGAAGAAGGATATGGGCGGGGCGGCCCATGCACTGGGCCTGGCCCGGCAGGTGATGCGGGCAGGCCTGGCGGTGCGGCTGGTGGTGCTGGTGCCGGCGGTCGAAAACGCCGTCTCGGGCGATGCCTTCCGTCCCGGCGATATCCTGTCCAGCCGCAAGGGCCTGACCATCGAGATCGGCAATACGGATGCCGAGGGGCGGCTGATTCTGGCCGATGCCCTGGCCCGGGCGGGCGAGCTGGAGCCCGACCTGACGCTGGACTTTGCCACGCTGACCGGGGCTGCGCGGGTGGCGCTGGGGCCGGACCTGCCACCGCTCTATACGGATGACGAGGCACTGGCCGCTGATCTGCTGGCCGCGTCGGCCCGGGTGCAGGACCCCGTGTGGCGGATGCCCTTGTGGGCGCCCTATGCGGATGCGCTGGACAGCGACATCGCCGACCTCAGGAATGACTCCGCCGCCTGGGCCCAGGCCGGGTCGGTGACGGCGGCCCTGTTCCTGAAGAATTTCGCGCCGGAGACCGGGGCCTGGGCCCATATGGACATCTTCGCCTGGAACCCGCGGGGGCGCGCCGGCTGGCCGCAGGGCGGCGAAGTCCAGGCGATGCGCGCCGCCTTCGAGATGCTGAAGGCGCGTTATCCCGGCTGAATCGTCCCGATGTTAACGTGACCTTCGGCCTTCCCGTGCAGGGTGATGCGGAATTCGGACCCACCCGCCGCCGCACGTGATGATCGACGCCGATACCCGCGCCCTTTTGATGCGACCCGACCTTGCCGAAGCGGCACTGGAAGGACTCGTGTCCGCGCGCGCCTATCGTCCGACAGAAGCGATGCAGGCCGCCGTGCCGGTTGCGGATCTGTCTGACGATGACGGCAACCGGATCTCGCAACTTGTGTTCGGCGAGGCGTTCGACGTCCTGACCCGCGAGGGTAACCGCCATTGGGGCCGCAGTCGGCGCGACGGGGTCGTCGGCTGGGTCGCGGACAGTGCGCTGAAGGCCGGCATGGCCGTGCCGTCGCACCGCGTGTCTGCGCCCGGTGGGGTTCTGCCGTTCAACGCGCTTGTCGACCCCTCGCGGGACGCGGTCGGGGATGTGCCGCTTGTGCCGCTGGGCCAGTTCGAGACGGATCTGGCTGCCGTGGCCGAGACTTTGACCGGACTACCGCATGCCCTGGGCGGTCGAACCGCTGCGGGCATGGATTGCGCGGCCATGGTTCAGGCCTGCCTGATGGCCTGTGGTCGGGCCACGCCCCGCTACACCGACGGTCAGGCCGAACTTGGCCGGGCCGTTGCCGCCCGCGATCTGCAACGCGGCGATCTGGTTCTATGGCTGCATCCGACAGGCGGCCCCGGCTGGACCGGCCATTCGGCGATCGCGCTGGATTCGGACACCCTAGTGCACGCCTCGGGGCGAGCCGGCACGGTCTGCCGCCAGTCTCTGGATGAGGCAGATACGAATCAGCGCGCCGAGGGCTTCGACGCGCTGATCGTCAGACGACTCTAGAAAACCGGTATCAGCCGCCGGTGGGCGCGCTGTCCGAGGCCGGAGGCGCGGCGTCCGTCTCTTCGATGACGGGTTGGCCGGCAGCGCCATCGATCGGAGCGGCCGCTTCGCCTTCACCGGCTTCGCCGGCTTCACCCGCGGCGGCACCCGGCTGGCGCGCGGGGTCCGGCGCCGGAACCGCATAGCCGCTCGAGCCTTGGCTCATCAGCCAGGCGATCAGGTTCACGCGGGTCTCGGTGTCGCGCAGACCGGCGAACGACATCTTGGTGCCCGAGACATAGCGGGCCGGGGCCGTGATGAACTGGTCCATGGCATCGAGCGACCAGGTCGGGTCCTCGGCCTTGTGGGCGATCATGGCGTCCGAATAGGCAAAGCCGGCATGACCGGCGACGGCGCGACCGATGACACCGTACAGATTCGGGCCGATGCCGTTGGCGCCGCCGGCATTGATCGTGTGGCAGGCCTGGCAGCGCGCAAACGCGGCTTCACCAGCGGCGAGGTCGGCCACGGGAATCAGCGTGCCCCAATCGGGCGGCAGCGCCGCCTCGGCCCCACCCTCGGCCCCGCCTTCGGGGACTTCGACCGCATAGCCCATCTTCTCGGGGGCCTTCGTCTCATAGACGAAGCCCGAGGCCTGCTGGACAACCAGAATCGTGAAGACCGTCGCCAGGCCCGCACCAAAAATCTTGTTCCACTCGAGGTTGCCGCTCATCCGGTCGTCAGTCCCGTATCTGAAGGGCCCGCGTCGTCAGCCGGTGGCAGGGTCGCAGGCATTGTTTCGCGGACGCGTCTCTGACAC
>JAHJYN010000216.1 GCA_018826885.1 Alphaproteobacteria bacterium
AGGAAGCGCAATTTGTCGAAGCCATAGTTGACGCCCATGACCACGCCCTCCAGCGGGGCGACCGCGTCATAGCTCATGGCCGAGGCGAGGCTGAGGGTCAGGAAGCCGTGGGCAATGGTGCCGCCGAACGGGGTGGCCTTGGCCGCTTCGGGGTCGACGTGGATGAACTGTTCGTCCTCGGTGATCTTTGCAAAGGCGTCGATGCGGGCCTGATCGATCTCGATCCAGCGGGAGACCCCCACTTCGGTGCCGATGAGGGACTGCAGATCGCTGGGTTTGGTCATGCGGGGGCTCCGGGGGTGAAACGATCCTCGATGATGGCGGCAAACAGGGCGGGGTCAATGTTGCCGCCCGACAGGACGAGGGCGGTGGTGCGGCCGGCCGCCTCGACCTTGCCGGCCAGAAGGGCTGCCAGCGACACCGCCCCGCCCGGCTCGACCACCAATTTCAGGGTGCGGAAAGCATAGCGCACGGCCTCGGCCACCTCTGTATCGGTGACGGTCAGGACACCGGACAGTCGTCGGTTGATGGGAAAGGTCAGCTCGCCGGGACGGTCGCTCATCAGGGCGTCACAGATCGAGGGGGCCGCGCCGGCCGGATAGGTCATCCGCGCGCCGGCCTCCAGCGAGCGGCGGGTGTCGTCATAGGCGGCGGGCTCGACCGCCAGCATGCGGGTCGCGGGCGAGCGCTCGGCAAAGGCCAGATTGATTCCGGCGATCAGCCCCCCGCCCGAGGCCCCGCACATCAGCTGGTCGATGGGCGCATCGGCCTGTTCCATAATCTCGAGGCCGCAGGTGCCCTGCCCCTCGATGATGAAGGGGTCGTCGAACGGGCGCACCAGCACGCTGCCGCGGGTCCGGGCGATCTCTTCGCCGATGGCCTCACGCGATTCGGTCCAGCGATCGTAGGAGCGGACCTCGCCGCCAAAGGCGATGACGCCCTCGACCTTCACCCGGGGGCTGTCGGCGGGCATGACGATGATGGCCGATGTGCCCATCCGCTTTGCGGCAGCGGCCACGGCCTGGGCATGGTTGCCCGAGGAATAGGCCACCACGCCGCGGGCCTTTTCCGCATCGGTCAGACGGCTGATCCGGTTAAAGGCACCGCGGAATTTGAAGGCGCCTGCGACCTGCAGGGTCTCGGCCTTGATCAACACCCGTCCGCCCAGATGCCCATTCAGCGCCGGGCTTTCGATCAGGGGGGTGCGGACCGCAGCACCGGCGATCTGGCGGGCGGCGTCGAGAACGCCGGCGAAGGAAGCTGCGTGGGTCATGGTCGCATCTAACGCGGCGGGCAGGCGCGTGGCGAGGGGCATTGCGCTTGCCTCGCCCGGCCTCCGTCGTCACTAATCCCTCATGAGCCGGATGATCCTTTCCATCGACCAGGGCACGACCTCGACCCGGGCCATTGCCTTTGAGGTGTCGGAGACCGGAGCCTTTTCGGCGGCGGCCGTCAGCCAGATCGAATTGCAGCAGCATTTCCCCAAACCCGGCTGGGTCGAGCACGATGCAGGCGAGATCTGGACCGCGACGCTGCAGACCTGTCGCGAGGTGATCCGCAAGGCGGGGGGCATCGACCGCTTCGCCGCCATCGGCATCACCAACCAGCGCGAGACGGCGGTGTTGTGGGATGCGGAAACCAGCGAGCCGCTGCATCGCGCCATCGTCTGGCAGGACCGGCGCACCGCCGATGTGACCGCCGCCCTCGTGCGAGACGGCCATGAGCCGGAGGTCCAGCGGCGCACCGGCCTGATCCTCGACCCCTATTTTTCCGCCTCCAAATACGCCTGGCTGCTCGACGCCGTGCCCGGGTCGCGCGAACGCGCGGAAGCAGGCGAGGTGAAGCTGGGCACGATCGAAAGCTGGCTGATCTGGAAGCTGACCGGGGGCGGGGCGCATGTCACCGATGCCACCAATGCGGCGCGCACCAGTCTGATGGACCTTCAAAGCCTGAGCTGGCAGCCTGATCTGGCTGCCCTGTTCCGGGTGCCGCTGGCCGCCCTGCCGGAGATTCGCGGCTGTGCCGACGCCCTGGGCGACTGCGACCCGGCCCTGTTCGGGCGGGCGGTGCCGATCCATGGGGCGGCGGGCGACCAGCAAGCGGCGCTGGTCGGCCATGGCGCGATCCAGCCGGGCGAGGCCAAGATCACCTATGGCACCGGGGCCTTTCTGGTCGCCAATGTGGGCGCCGAGCCCGTGATTTCGACCAATCGCCTGCTGGGCACACTGGCTTATTCCGTAAACGGACAATCTGCCTTTGCGCTGGAAGGATCGATCTTCTCGGCCGGGTCGGCGATCCAGTGGCTGCGGGACGGGCTGGGCGTGATCAGTCAGTCGCGGCAGTCCGAGGCCATGGCCCAGAGTCTGCCGGACAATGGGGGTGTCTATCTGGTGCCCGGGTTTACCGGTCTGGGCGCGCCATGGTGGTCGCCCGAGGCGCGCGGCACCCTCACCGGCCTGACCCGCGATTCCGGCCCGGCCCATCTGGTGCGGGCGGCGCTGGAGAGCCTGGCCTATCAGACCCGCGACCTGCTGGATGCGCTGGCGGCCGACGGCGCGCCCCGGCTGGCGCGACTGAAGGTCGATGGCGGGGTGACCGCCAATGCGCTGGCCATGCAGTTCGTGGCCGACATCAGCGAGGTCGAGGTCGAGCGACCCGCCTTTCAGGAGATGACCGCGCTGGGGGCCGCCAAACTGGCCGCTTTGGGCGTCGGCCTGATCGACCGGCTGGACATTGCCCCGGCCGAGACCCCCGCCGTCTGGACGCCCCGCATGGATGCGGCCACCCGCACCCGCCTGCTGGCCGGCTGGAAGGCCGCCATCCGCGCCACCCTCGCCGCTGCCGAACCGACTTCCTCACAGACGGACCACCCATGACCGACGTTGCCCTTGATCCCCAGTCCGCCTTTTCCGGCACGCGCGAGGTCGATCCGCGCCACGCCCTGGACGGAGCCACGCTGGATGCCTGGCTGACCGAGAACGTCGACGGCTATGAAGGGCCCCTGACCCTCCGCCAATTCAAGGGTGGCCAGTCGAACCCGACCTATGAGCTGGCGACCCCCGGCAAGACCTATGTGCTGCGGCGCAAGCCGCCGGGTGTGCTGCTGCCCAGCGCCCATGCTGTGGATCGGGAATTCCGGGTGATTTCCGCCCTGCACGCGCAAGGGTTCCCGGTCGCAAGACCCTATACTCTGTGCACGGACGATACGGTGATCGGCTCCATGTTCTACGTCATGGACAAGGTCGAGGGGCGGGTATTCTGGGACCTGAAACTGCCCGGTCTGATCCCTGCCGAGCGCCGGGCCATCTATGAGGCCCAGACCGATACGCTGGCGGCGCTGCACCGGTTCGACCCGGACGCCATCGGCCTGTCGGACTATGGCAAACCCGGCAACTATTTCGCCCGTCAGGTCGGCCGCTGGACCAAACAGTATCAGGCGTCCGAAATTGACACGATCAAGGCCATGGACCAGCTGATCGCCTTCCTGCCCCAAAGCCTGCCGGCGGATGGGCCGACGCGGATCGTGCACGGCGATTTCCGCCTCGACAATATGATCCTGGCTCCGGACCGGGCCGAGGTGCGGGCGGTTCTGGACTGGGAGCTGTCGACGCTGGGTGATCCGATGGCCGACTTTTCCTATCTGCTGATCGCCTGGGTGATCCCGGCGACGCTCCGGAACGGTCTGGCCGGCGCCGACCTCGAGGCGCTGGGCATTCCCTCGGTCGGGGAAACGGTGGCGCGCTATGCGGAGAAGAGCGGCACCGCCCCGCCCGCCAATCTCGACTGGCTGTTCGCCTATAATCTGTTCCGGCTGGCCGCCATCTGTCAGGGCATTGCCGGGCGGGTGCGCGACGGCACCGCCGCCAGCAGCCACGCCCGCACCATGGCCGCCCAAGTCGGTCCGCTATCGGACGCCGCCTGGAGCTTTGCGAAGAAGGCCGGAGCCTAGCTGGGGGTGCCCACCAGGGTGAAGGCCGCCCAATAGGCCGGGTGCTGCCAGCGGCGGTCGGCGCGCACGTCCAGCATGGCCCCCTGCAGGGCGACGGCCCGGTTGCCCGGCGTCCGGTCCAGCCCGGCGAAGGTGCCGGTGATCAGGGCCGTGGTCGCCTGATCCGAGACCTCCCAGTGCGACACCAGCAGCGACCGCGCCCCGGCGTGGAAGAAGGCCCGGGCGAGGCCCGACAGACCCTGCCCGCCCGGCCGACCGTCCGACGCCGCCGTATTGCAGGCCGACAGCACCACGAAATCGGCGCTCAGCCGCAGTTGCGCGGCCTCGGACGCGGTCAGATAGCCGTCGTCCTCGACCGTGGCCTCGATCGGTGGGGTCATGACCAGTCCCGGCTCGGCGAAACTGGCCCCGGCCATCAGGCCGTGGGTTGAAAAGACGACAAAGCGCGCCTCGGCCAGAAGCTCGGTATCGGTCTGACGCACGGCGGTTTCGGTGGCGGCCGCCCCACTGCGGACCACCCCCTTGGGATAGATCCGGCCCAGCGCCAGAAGCTCGGCCCGCGCGCCCGGCAGGTCCGGCAGGGCGCGCAGTTTTTCGACATCGGCCAGTTCGCCCGGGCCCAGAATGCCGTCTGCATCCGGCGCGCCGCGGGCGGCGGGTTCGGGCGTACCGGTCAGGACCGGCGCCCCAAAGGCGATCAGGGGCAGGCGGTCGGAAGCCGGGGCGCGGCGCGCGTCCCGAACGGGGGTCAGACGCGCCGGGCATCCGGCGTGACGCTCCGCTTCGGTGGCCAGATGACAGCGCAGGGCCTTGAGGCTGGACACCGACGGCAGGGTCGCCAGCGCATAGCGATCGATCAGCCATTCCGTGGTCACGAGCGCCTCAGGGGCCGTGTCCTGCCCCATGGGCGGGGCGGTCACGAGGGCGGCCAGAGGCAGGGTGGTCAAAGGACCGCTGACCTCGGTGATCAGGGTGGTGCGCCCCTCGAATATGGATTCCACCGGCTGGATCAGCGCCTGATAGAGGCGATGGGCCTCGGCCCGGTCATAGGCCCGGACCGGGCGGCCGGCGAACAGGGCGGGGTCCAGCGTCGGATCGGCCCGTGTGCCGGCCGTGGTCAGCGAGGCCCGCAGCTTCGCCACCGACAGGGTCAGGGCCTCTTCGCCCAGATCTTCGGCCCGAGCCCATTCGATCCCGTCCGAGGTCACGCCCCAGACATAGGTGGCCTCGGGATTGACGAAGACCAGCAACAGGGCCTCGTCCGGGTTCAGCAACGCCTGCGTCTCGGCCACTGTCAGGGCCCGGGGGCGGGTCAGTTCGGCAAAGGCGGGGAACTCGGCCTCGATCCGGGCATCGACCTCGGCCAGCTCGGCCAGGGTCTGCTCATAGGTGCGGCTCATGATGCGCCGGCGTTCGCGGGCGGCGTCGGTGTCCTGGGCGTAGAGGCTCTCGACCTCGCGCTCGAGGGCGTCGCGACGCTGGATCAGCCGTTCGCGTTGCTCGGCCAGCTGGCCGAGGGCGTCGTCGCCCTCCGCGAACCGGGCCGAGACCTTGGCCAGCGCATCGGCGGCATCCGAGACAATCGCCCACTGGGCGGCCTCGAAGGCTTCGGCGCGCAGGGATCCGGGCGTGTCCGGGTCCTGCGGCAGGGCCGTTCCGGAACGCGCGCCGACATGGTCGCCAGTGACGAGCGCCAGCACCAACGCGACCACCAGCCCCGCCAGCATCCCTCCCGACAGTCCGTGTCGCGCCCGTGCCCCCATACCGTCCTCAGTTGCTGAGGATCTGGACCTTGGTCCAGATCTCGCCCCGGTTGACCACGCTGACCCGCACCTTGCCGGCGACGCGCGGCATCAGGGTGCAGACGGGGTAGTGGTCCCCAAATCCGTCCTGACACAGCAGCCGCCCCTCGGCGTCCCGGATGACCAGATCGATATTGGTGTCGCCGTCGCCGATGGCCGCGATCCGCAGGATTTCCCCACCCCGGGCATCGACCTCAAAGCCGAAGGTCTCGCGCGCGCGGACATCCTTGACCGTGGCGATCGGGCCGTTGCCGAAGGGCGAGGACACCACCCCCCGCACGCCCTGTCCGCGCACCTGTTCGATGGCGGCCAGATAGGCCGGATGACCGGCGGCCATGGCCTCGGCCTCGGCCAGCAGGCCCTCGAACGTCAGGAACGGCGGCTGGTCCCCCTGATTGCGCAGCGGCACCTCGCCGACGATGCGCGCCGCCATGATCAGGGCGCCCGGGTCCTCGCGCGACCGACCCCAGTCGGCCAGACCGGCGGCGGTGACCAGTTGCGAAATGCCAACCGCTTCGGGGGGAAGGGCGTCGGCTTCAGGATCCTGCGCCCGGCCGAGGCCGGCACAGGCCATGACCAGCAGGGCTGCAACGAGGCCGACGCCCGCGGTCCAGACACGACGCGTTCCCGTCCGCTGTGCGATCCACCCCATGCGTCTTCCCCTGCCTCGCGCGCCAGACTGCGCGTTGCGACAGCCTGCCTGCCCTCGGGCCGATCGGATACTGACTGAATGTGATGGCGACCGCAAAGGGCCTTTCACCGGTCAGCGAACGGCGGCGCCCAGGATATGGCGATCGTTGCGCGACTGGATGAGCACGGCGACGCGGTCGCCCTCGTCGATGTCGTCCGGGAGGGACAGCAGGATCGACCGGCCCGTCCATTCGCCGATGGGGTGGATCGACTGCACCACATTGGTGTGTCGGACCACCCGGCCCCGGTTGTCGCCGCTTTCGACCCGCACCAGAACGGGGCCCGGGCGGAAGACCACGGCCAGGACCTCGGCGCCTTCTGCAGAGACTCGGCCCGAGCCGATGCCGACCCGGTCACCCGTCTCGCGAAACTCGATCTCGGGGCCCCACAGGTTGCGCGCCGACTCTTCGTCCACGGCGAGGTCCAGGGTGTCCTCATCACGCGGGGCCACGGTGCGATAGCCGTCCAGAATGACCTGCGGCGTGGCCACGGCCCGCAGACGCAGCGCCTGACGGTATTCCTGCTGGCGGGCGGAGAATTCGGGCTGGGCCAGGGTGTCGGTCCAGCCGGTATAGTCCCAGTAGTCGACGGGATAGGTCAGTACGATCACGCCCGGCCGGTCGGCCAGGGTCTCGACCCGCTGGTTGGCCTCGGGACAGCCGCCACAGCCCTGGGCGGTAAACAGTTCGACGACCACGGGCACGGACCGCACAGTCACATCGGTCTGGGCCACGCGGCGCACGGACTGGGCCGACGTGCCCACAGCCCCGAACAGGCAGGCGCCCACAGCGCCCGCGATCGCCACTCGTGTCCAGCCCCGAAATATCATGGGTCAGACTCCTAGCCCGTCCGGCGTATCCGCGCCCCTCATTTTCGCGTGAGGGGCGCGTGAAGCCGCTCTCAGTCCATCAGCTGCTGGGCCAGATAGACATAGTGGCGGGCCCAGCGGCGGGCATTGGCGACCGGATCGGCGTCGTTCGAGTGACCGCCCGCCGTGTCCTCAAAATAGAGGTGATCGTGGCCCTGGGCCTCCAGCCGGGCCGCGAATTTGCGGGCATGGGCGGGGTGGACCCGGTCATCGCGGGTGTTGGTGGTGATGTAGACGCGGGGATAGTCGACCTCAGGGCTGAGGCGCTGATAGGCCGAATAGTCCGCGATCCAGGCGGCCTCTTCCGGGATGCGCGGATCGCCATATTCCCCGATCCACGAGGCCCCGGCGGGCAGTTCGTGATAGCGCAGCATGTCGATCAGCGGGCTTTCGATGACCGCCGCATTGAACAGCTCTGGCCGCTGGGTGATCGACACACTGGTCAGCACCCCGCCGTTCGACCGGCCGTAGATGCCGAGATGCTGCGGCGAGGTGATGCCGCGCGCGATCAGGTCCTCGGCCACGGCGGCGAAGTCATCAAAGGCGCGCTGGCGGTTCTCGTTCAGCGCCGTTTGGTGCCAGCCGGGGCCGAACTCGCCGCCGCCGCGGATATTGGCCTGGACGAAGACGCCGCCGTTCTCCAGCCACAGCTTGCCCATTTCGGGCTTGTAGGCGGGCGGAAAGCTGATCTGGAACCCGCCATAGCCGAACAGGATGGTCGGCGCCGTGCCGTCCATCGCCAGATCGCGTGGCATGACGACGAAATAGGGGATCTTCGTCCCGTCGGCGGAGGTGGCCTCATACTGCTCCACCCGGTGGGTCGAGGCGTCGAACTTGGGCGGCGCAGAGCGGAGCTCGTTCAATGCGGCCCCTTCGACGGTGAACAGGCTCAGCGTCGGCGGCGTCAGGAAGCCCTGGGTCGACAGGAACACACGGCCCGAGCCGCGCGAACTGTCGCCGAGCGAGACGGCCTGATTGTCCGGGACATCGACGTCCGTGCGGGGCCAGCCCCACTCGCCCCGGTTTTCGAATACGGCGACCCGGCCGACAACATTGTCGTTGTAGGACACCACGACGTGGTCATCATAAACCGAGACCGAATTGATCGACTGGCGTGCGCCGGGGGTGAAGATCTCCTCATCGGCATTGGTCAGGATGATCCCGTCACCCGGATCCCGCAGCTTGTTGATATCGGCAGCCAGCAGGGTCCCGGCCGGCTGAGACTCGCCCCGCCAGATCCAGTCCTCCTCGAGGCCCACGACAAGCTGCTGGCCCATCATGCCATAGACGGACACCCGCTCGGGCAGGCCGAGCTTGACGGCCTGTCCGTCCTGCCAAAGCCATGTCTCGGCCCGGAAGGTATCCAGCGGGCGGTTGATCAGGACCGCCTGAACGGCGCCGCTTCCGTCGCGCAGGACATAGGGACTAACCCCATAGCCGCCGTCGCTGGCCTCGCCGCGATAGACCTCGGTCGCCTGGGCCAGGGTCTGGCCGCGCTTCAGCGTCTTGACGATATAGGGATAGCCCGACTCGGTCAGGGTGCCGGGGCCGAAGTCGGTGGCGACCAGCAGGGTCTCGGCGTCCAGCCAGCTGATGCGGTGCTTGCCCTCCGGCAGCACGAAGCCACCCTCAACAAAGGCCTTGGTGGTCAGGTCGAACTCGCGGACCACCACCGCATCCTTGCCGCCGTCGGACAGATTGATCAGGCAGCGGGTCTCGGCGGGCGGCAGACAGCTGGCGCCCTTGAACACCCAGTCACGACCCTCGGCGCGGGCGAGAGCGTCGATGTCGAGCAGGGTCTCCCACTCGGTATTGCCCGAGGCATAGGACTCCAGCGTCGTGCGCCGCCAGATGCCTTTGGGATTGGTGGCGTCCTGCCAGAAATTGCCGATGCCGTCGCCGAGGAAGGACGGCGCGGGGATCCGGTCGGTGGCCGTCAGAATCGCCTCGGCTTGCTGACGGAACGGCTCATAGCGGGGGTCGCTTTCCAGCGTCGCCAGCGCGCGTTCGTTCGACCGGGCGACAAACGCCATGCCCTCGGCCCCGTCGACCGCTTCCAGCGCCAGATGATCGTCCGCCGCCGCCACACCCGCCGGCGTCAGGTCCGCCGGAAAGTTCGGCATGGAGGCCTGCGCGACCGGAACGGACGCCTCGGTCGGGTCCTGTGTCCCGGGCATTGTGCTGCAGGCGCCCAGCATCAGGGCAGGAAGGGCGGCGGACAGGATCAGGCGACGCATTATGCAAACTCCGTCTTATTGATCCTCCCTCGCATCGCGGGGGAGGGGGACCGCCATCTGGCGGTGGAGGGGGCGGAACCAGGCGGGGCGCGTGACGTCGCCCCCTCCACCCCTTCGGGGTCCCCCTCCCCCGTTTCGCGATGCTTCACGGGGGAGGATCGGGTTTTCAGTCCATCAGGCGGCGGGTCAGATAGGTGTATTCCAGCGCCAGACGCCGGGCGGTTTCGCGCAGATTGGCGCCGGCGGCGTGGCCCCCATCGGTGTTCTCGTAGAACAGGACCGGATAGCCCAGCTCTTCCAGACGGGCGGCGGCTTTGCGCGCATGGCCGGGGTGGACCCGGTCATCCTTGGTCGAGGTATGGATGAACACCTCGGGATAGGGCTGGCCCGCGCGCAGGTTCTGGTAGGGCGAATAGGCGGCGATCCACGCGCGTTCTTCGGCGATGTCGGGGTTGCCGTATTCGGCGATCCACGACGCTCCGGCCAGCAGCTTGTGGAAGCGCAGCATGTCGAACAGGGGCACCTGGATGACGGCGGCGTTGATCAGGTCCGGGCGCTGGGTCAGCATGGCGCCCATGAACAGGCCGCCCTGGCTGCCGCCCATGATGCCGAGGTGCGGCTGGCTGGTGATGCCGCGCTCGATCAGGTCCAGCGCCACGGCCTGAAAATCCTCATGCGCGCGCTGGCGGTTCACGCCCTGGGCCGACTGGTGCCAGTTGGGGCCAAACTCGCCGCCACCGCGGGTGTTGGCGACCACATAGACGCCGCCGCGCTCCAGCCACAGCTTGCCGACCGTGGCCGAATAGCCGGGCAGCATCGACACCTGAAAGCCGCCATAGCCGTACAGCAGGGTCGGGTTGGAACCGTCCATCGGCATGTCCGAGTGCCCGACGACGAAATAGGGAATGCGGGTGCCGTCGGCAGAGACCGCCTCGAACTGGCGGACCTCAAGGCCCTCCGCGTCGAACTTGGCGGGCAGGGATTTGATCACCCCGCCCTCGCCGGTCGCGGCATCGACCAGCCACAGCGATTGCGGGTTCAGATAGCCGGCGACGCTGACGAACAGCCGGTCGTCGAGGCTGGAGCTGGAGCCCACGCCCACGGTGACATTCTCGGGCAGGTCCAGCCGCGTACGGCTCCAGTCCGAGGGATCATAGACATAGACGGCACCCCGGACGTTCTCGAACAGGGCGACCACCAGACGGTTGCGGGTGGCGGTGATGCCCTCGATCGCCTCACGCGGGCCGGGGCGGATCACCAGCTGCGCCTGAACGGTCGGATCGGCCAGCCAGGCGGCGAGGTCATAGGCCAGCACATCGCCGGTCTGGAACTCCTGCCCCGAGGGGGCGGTCCAGTCCTGATCGGTGGTCACGATCAGCTTTCCGTCGACCAGGGCGGTGATGCCGCCCTTGAGCGGCAGCTGCAGCTGACGGGTCGTGCCATCGGCGTTCAGCTGCCAGGTTTCGCTCTCATAGAAGTTGATGCCGCGGTTGAGCAGCACGGCCTGAACCACGCCGTCGGCATCGCGCAGGGTAAAGCCGCTGACCGAGACGTCGGTGGTCTCTCCCTCGAACACCACCGGGGCATCCGCGATCGCCTGTCCCCGCGTCATCAGGCGCACGGTGCGCGGATAGCCCGAATCCGTCAGCGACCCCTCGCCGAAGTCGCGCGACACCAGCAGGGTGTCGGCATCGATCCAGCTCACCCCGCCCTTGGATTCCGGCAGGGTGATGCCGCCCTCGACGAACTGGCGCGTCTCGCGATCGAACTCGCGCACGGTGACGGCATCCTTGCCGCCGTCCGACAGGCTGATCAGGCACATCCGCCCGTCCGGCGGCAGGCAGTTGGAGCCCCGGTAGACCCAGTTGGCGCCTTCGGCCTCGGCCAAGGCGTCTACGTCCAGAACCGTCTCCCACTCCGGCGCATCGGTCGCATAGCTATCGACCGTGGCGGTGCGCCAGATGCCGCGCACATGGTCGGCGTCCTGCCAGAAATTGTCGATCCTCTCGACGCCACCCAGCCGGCGGAAGCCGGGCGAGGGGATGCGGTCGCGCGCCTCCAGAAGCGCCAGCGCCTGATCGTGCAGATCCTGATAGCGGGGGTCACCGGTCAGCACGCCCAGCGAACGAGTGTTCTGGTCCTCGACCCAAGCCATGGCGCGCTCGCCCTCGACCTCTTCCAGCCACAGATAGGGATCGTCGGCATCGGCGGGTACGGTCATGGATTGATCAGCGGTGCTCTGGGCAAGGACAGGGGCGGCGACCAGCGCCAGCGGCAGGGTGAGGGCGATGGCCGTCAGGGTGCGACGAAGCATGGACGAAATCTCCGGTCGGGGGGTGGGGCACCTTAACCGGGCGGCGGACGGCCACAAGCCGGGACCCGCTTCATTACGGTTTCGTCATGAGGCGGACGGATCAGTGCTCATAGTTGGGGATGCACAGCCCCTCGCCGCAGGCCTTGCAGTGCACGGCATCCGGATCATGCCGCTGCAGGCCGCAGTTCGGACAGGGGAAATGGATCTTGGGCGGGCGAAGCAGCGTCTGACCCAGTCGGACAAACAGGGTGACCCCGGTCAACATGATGACGATCGAGATGATCCGCCCCCAGGCGCCCGGCAGCAGGATGTCACCATAGCCGGTCGTCGTCAGGCTGGTGACCGTGAAATAGAGGGCGTCGACGTAGCCGGTCAGCCCCTCGTGGGTGCCGACGAAGGCCGTGTAAACAAAGCCCGTGGCCACAAAGATGAAGGTCACTAGCGCCGCCAGCGCCTTGATCACATCCTCGACGTGGGTGTCGTCATATTTCCGGCCGACCGTCCGCCAGAAGAAGTCGGAGTTGATCAGCGTCCACAGGCGGATGACCCTGAGGAAGCCGAAGTTGAACAGCCAGGCCGGAAACAGCAGGGTCGCCAGAATGAACAGATCGGCCCACACCACGGGCCGCTTCAGCCAGGACCGGATGTCGCTCCAGGCCATGGCCCGGGCCAGCAGATCGGCGGCCAGAACAGCGGCGATCACATAGTCGAGGGCATAGAAGATCCAGCCCTCGCCCTTCAGAATCGGCGCGGCGATGAAAAAGGCGATGATGGCGATGTCGATGATCAGCACGGTGAAGCGGAACCGCACCGCCTGACGCGAGCTGCCGTGATACAGCGCCCTCAGGCGGGCCCGGATGCGCCAGCCGCGCGCGTCGTCTTTCGGGCTCGTCTGTGAGGCCATGCCCTGCGATAGCGCGGATGGTCGTTCATGCAAACCGTTCGTGATCGGCCCCCCGCTCGCGCGAGGGCGGCCGCTGGCCTATAGCCGGAGCATGACGGCGACATCCCTGCCCTATGTGAAGATGAACGGAGCCGGCAACGACTTCATCATCCTGCGCGTCGAGGCGCCGGGCTTCGACCTGTCGTCTGAGGCGGTGCGCCGGCTGTGCGGGCGCGACAGCGGGCCGGGCTGTGACCAGCTGATCGTCATCGAGCCGCCCTCCCGTCCGGGCGAGACCGCCTTCATGCGCGTCTGGAATGCCGACGGCGGCACGGTCGAGACCTGCGGCAATGCGCTGCGCTGCGTCGGCTGGCTGTTGCTGGAGGCTTCGCGGCAGGAGAGCGCCGTGATCGGCACCCTCGGCGGTCCCACCGTTGCGCGCCGGGCCGACGGCACCCGGATCGAGGTCGACATGGGCGCGCCCCGGCTGGACTGGCGCCAGATCCCGCTGGCCGAGGAGATGGACACCCGCGGCATCGAGCTGCAGGTCGGGCCGGTCGATGCGCCCGTGATCCACACGCCCGGGGCCGTCTCCATGGGCAATCCGCATGTGGTCTTCTTCACCGATCGGCTGGACGACGATTTCGTGCGGGGCGCCGGTTCGCTGATCGAGCACCATCCCCTGTTTCCGGAAGGCGTGAACGTCGGTTTCGCCCATGTGCTGGCCCCCGATCACATCCGCCTGCGGGTTTGGGAGCGCGGCGCGGGCCTGACCCTGGCCTGTGGCACCGGGGCCTGTGCGGCGCTGGTGGCCGCCCATCGGCGGGGCCTGACCGGCCGGGCCGCCACCCTGTCGCTGGACGGGGGCGACCTCGACATCCGCTGGGACGCGGCCACCGACCATGTCTTCATGACCGGACCGGTCGCGTTCGACGGAACGGGAACGCTCACCCTGTGACCCGATCCGCCTGACGTTGCGTCAAATCCGTGCCCGCTGCCGTTGTTTGCGCAGCACCGGCCCTCTAGGATCGCCGCCTTCCTCTCGCACTGAAACGACCCCATGCCCGACCTGACCGACAAGCAGACCTTTTCCGACGACGACGCGCTGGAGTTCCACCGCGAGCCGGTGCCGGGCAAGATTTCCATGGCGCCGACCAAGCCCATGGCCACCCAGCGCGACCTGTCGCTGGCCTATTCGCCGGGCGTGGCCGTGCCGGTGCTGGCCATCGCGGAGGATCCGGACCGGGCCTATGACTATACGTCCAAGGGCAATCTGGTCGCCGTGATCTCGAACGGGACCGCCATCCTGGGCCTCGGCAACCTCGGCCATATGGCGTCCAAGCCGGTGATGGAGGGCAAGTCCGTCCTGTTCAAACGGTTCGCCGACGTCGACAGCTTTGACGTCGAGGTCAAGACCACCGACCCGGACGAGTTCGTCACCGTGGTCAAGAACATCGGCGACACCTGGGGCGGGATCAATCTGGAGGACATCAAGTCCCCGGAGTGTTTCGTCATCGAGAGCCAGCTTCAGGACCTGCTGGACATCCCGGTGTTTCACGATGACCAGCACGGCACGGCCATCATCTCGACCGCCGGCCTGATCAATGCCTGTCACGTCACGGGCAAGAAGCTGGAAGACATCAAGGTGGTGCTGGCGGGTGCGGGTGCGGCGGGTCTGTCGTCGATCGGCCTGATGAAGGCGGTCGGGGTCCGCGCCGAGAACACCGTCATCGTCGACCGCGACGGCGTGGTCTACAAGGGCCGCGAGAACATCGACCAGTGGAAGGCGGCCCACGCCACCGACACCCCGCAC
>JAHJYN010000030.1 GCA_018826885.1 Alphaproteobacteria bacterium
ACGGTGTCCGTGAGCCGCTGAACCGGCGCGCGACCATCGACATCAACTTCTGATCCGGCTTCCGGACCGGTCCGGCCTCTCCCCGCGAGAGACCGGGCCGAACCGGAACCGGCCAGTCGGTCGATAGACTTCAACCCACCGCCGTGGCCCCCGGTCGCGGCGGTGGTGTCGTCTCGGGGGGGGGGGCGGTTAGGCCTCGGGCTGGACCTCGAACACCCGTACACCCCGGTCCGCCAGGGTGACCTCGACGGCCTCCTTCAGCGCCTCGACGGCGGCCGACAGGACGGCGGCATCGCGCCCCCGCACCACCAGCTGGGTACCGTATTCACCGACGGTGCCGTGTCCGAACGGATAGCTGCCAAAGCTCAGCGTCCGGTTGGCATCGGCCGCCGCCGTCAGCAGCTCGGCCACATCGCCCTCGCCGACGCCCTCGACCTTCAGCGTCCGGGCATGGGTGATCACTCCGACCTTCAGGCGCGGCGCCACATCGTCCAGCATGGCGGTCATGATCTTCGGCACGCCGGCCATGACGAACACATTCCCGATCTGGAAGCCCGGCGCGTCCGTCACCGGGTTGGCGATCAGCGAGCCCCCCTCGGGGATGCGGGCCATCCGCCGTCGGGCGTCGTTCAGCTCGTCGCCATAACGCCGCTCCAGGATGGCCAGGGCCTCGGGATTCTGGGGCAGGGCGACGCCCATGGCCTCGGCCACGCAGTCGGCGGTGATGTCGTCATGGGTCGGCCCGATGCCGCCCGTCGTGAACAGATAGTCGTGGCTGCCCGACAGGGTGCGCACGGCGTCGATGATCTGGCTGCGCGTGTCCCCCACCGTGCGCGCTTCCTTCAGATCAATGCCCAGCGCGGTCAGAAACCGGGCCAGGGTGTTCAGATTGGTGTCCTTCGTCCGGCCCGACAGGATCTCGTCGCCGATGATCAGGACGGCGGCGGTGGGGGAGATCGACTCGCTCATCGCAGGCCCTCCGGCTTGCACACAGGGGCTGAAGGGCCGATATGGCCCGGCATCGGTCGCGGCATGGCGGGCATTCGTGCTATCCTCATTTGTGACCTTCAATTCCTACGGCGCGGTTCCTGCCGGACTATCGCGCCGAAACTGACTTACCGGGACGCCCCGCATGTATGAAGCCCAGGATATGGACGGCGACGTTTTCGTCCGCACCAACGAGATCCGCCTCTACGACGAGGAGGGGTTCGAGGGCATGCGCGCCGCTGGCCGTCTGGTCGCCGAAGCCCTCGACATGATCGGCGAGTACGTCAAGCCCGGCGTCACCACGGGTGAGCTGGACGATCGCATCCGTGAGTTCACCCTCGACCACGGTGCCGTACCGGCCTGCCTGGGCTACAAGGGCTATGAGAAGACCATCTGCACCTCGATCAACCACGTCGTCTGCCACGGCATTCCCGGCGACAAGGTTCTCAAGGACGGCGATATCGTAAACGTCGACCACACCGTCATCGTCGACGGCTGGCACGGCGACTCCAGCCGCATGTACGCGGTCGGCGAGATCAATACCCGTGCCCGCCGCCTGATCGAGGTCACCTATGACTCGCTCGAGGTCGGTCTGGCCCAGATCAAGCCGGGCAATACCTTTGGCGACATCGGCTACGCCATCCAGCGTCTGGTCGAGGATCAGCGCATGAGCGTGGTGCGCGACTTCTGCGGCCACGGCATCGGCCGCCTGTTCCACGACAGCCCCAATGTCCTGCATTACGGCCGCCGGGGCGAGGGCGCGGTACTTAAGCCCGGCATGTTCTTCACCGTCGAGCCGATGGTCAATCTGGGCAAGCCCCAGGTCAAGGTACTGTCCGACGGCTGGACTGCGGTCACCCGCGACAAGTCGCTCTCGGCCCAGTGCGAACACAGCGTCGGCGTCACTGAGACCGGCGTCGAAATCTTCACCGCCAGTCCCGCAGGCCTGTTCCGCCCGACATTCTGACGCTAGCCTTCCCCCGAGATCGGGGAAGGCCATGCTGGAACAGCCGCCGGAAAAACCCAGAACACCCCATCACGCCGGTCATCGCGAGCGGCTGAGGGAGCGGGCACGGGGAGCCGGCATCCACCATCTGCCCGACTATGAGCTGCTGGAGCTGTTCCTGTTCCGCAGCCAGCCGCAGGGCGACGTCAAGCCGATCGCCAAGGCCCTGCTGGCCCGGTTCGGATCCCTTGCCGCCGTTCTGGCCGCCTCGGTCGAGGATCTGATGACGGTCAAGGCCGAGGACACCCGGGGGCGCACCAAGGGTATTGGCGCCGAGACCGCGCTCGACCTCGCCGCCCTTCACGAGGTCGCCCGTCGCGTGGCCCGCGAGGAAGCGGTCAACCGACCGGTCATTTCCTCCTGGACCGCCCTGCTCTCCTATGTCCGGCTCAGCCTGCAGTACGAACCGCGCGAGCAGTTCCGGGTGCTTTACAATACGTATATTGCGCCCATACTGAACCCCGTCCTCAAAGGGTTCCAGCGCCATGGATGCCATTCTCTACATTCGCTTCAGCACTGCTGAACAGAAGGCAGGCGACAGCTACGACCGACAGCGGCGCGACGGACTGGCCTATATCGAAAAGATGGGCTGGCGACACACCGCCACCGTTGAGGATTTGGGGAAGTCCGCCTGGAAAGGCGAACACATGCTCAGCACTGGAGCGTTGGGCAAGCTGACTGCCGAGGTAGCAGCCGGCGACATCTCGAAAGGCACGGTCATCGTCGCTGAAAAAACCGACAGGCTGAGCCGTGAGGGATGGGAGCCGCTGTTCGACTGGCTGCGCGACATGACGCGCAGGGGCGTAAGCGTGGCCACCACTGATGGTCATCTGTTCAGTCCCGAGACCATGAAGGACCAGCTCAGCATCATCAAAATCCTGCTTGGTGGACAGGCGGATCAAGCCCACTCCGAAACCATCAGCAGACGGGTGCGGGATTCCTATGAAGCGGCAATTGAAGCCGCAGCCAACGGTGGTCCAAAAGTCAGCGGCAAGTGTCCAGGGTGGATGACGCTGAACAAGGACCGAATGGGGTTCACCTACCACGCTGATCGAGTAGCAGTGGTGCAAGACATTTACGAGCAAGCGGCTGCTGGCAGAGGCGCACGGTGGATTGCCAAGAACCTGAACGAGCGCGGTATCCCGCCCTGGGGCAGGAAGTTCAAAGCTGGTGTGGGCTGGGACCCCACGACGATCAACTGGATTATTCAAAGTCCCGCAGTCGAGGGCGAGTTTCGTGTGGGCTACAGCAACCCTGCTAGGGTCAAGACGGCACCCCGTGTCATTCCCGGCTATTACGACCGCATCGTGGACGCAGACCTCGTGGCAAGGGCGCGGGCAGCGTTCGAGAGCCGAAAAGTCACGGGCGGCGGCCGCCACACGGCCACGGCCGTCAACCTATTCAGGGGGCTGATGCGCTGTGGCACGTGCGGCTCAAGAATGTATCTCAACAGCAGGCACACCAGATATGCCCTCCAGTGCGTGTCTGCTGGTGGGTCTCGAGGCTGCGATGCCAAGGAAACCTACCTCTACGACGACTTCGAACAGACGGCGTTGGACACCATTTTGGATTTGGCGCTGGACGACAAGTGGTTCAGCAAAGCCGATGATACCTACCCCCTGACAGTGGCCCTCGCAGAAGCGCAGAAGCGCCTAGCGGACCACGAAGCGCGATTGCAGCGAGCGGTGGACAAGGTGCTTGATGACGAAGTTGGTGAACTCTTCGCCGCGCGCCTCCCCAGTTTGAAGCGTGCTGTGCAGGATGCCACCAATGAGGTGAGCGAAACCGAGAAGGCCTTGGCCAAGGCAAGGGGCGTTGTTAGCGCCAACGAGCACAAAAAGCGGGTCATGGAAGTGCGCGGGGCGATCAAAGACCCTGACCCAGCCATCCGCGAAGCGAGCCGCCTCAAGGTCATCCAAGCCATGCAAGGCATCGTCGAAAGCGTGACCTGCCACCTCTACAGTGAATATGGACGCTGCTTCAAAATCACACTTAAGACCGGCGCCTACAGCATCGTCATTGGCGATGATGGAGTGGTTTGGGAGCAGAACTACGACCCCGCATTTTACGTTGGTGACACAACAGATCACCTCACCAAAGGGGAACCGGCGGCCGAGAAGCTGCTGGACGACGTTAAGCGGCGGTGGACTGCTGAAGTCTAGCCGGGGCGAGTTGCGCGGGTCGTCCGCCCGTGGGCCTCCCTGCAATTCCCTACGGCCCCTCAGGATCCCCCTCAACAATGCTCAGGGTTACCGCGCTGCCCCCGGCCTGCTTTGGCCCTGCAAGGGGCGCGCTGGTCCGTTCGAGATCCCGCCTCAGGTGGCGAAGGTAGGCCTCGCCCAGCGCTTCCGGCTCCCAGCCACAGGTTTCAGCCAGGACGGCCAGCACAGGGTATCGTTTCCACTTTCGGTGACGATCGTCGATCACCCCAACCAATCGCCGGGTCAGCTCCAGTCGCGCTTGGCATAGAAATATGACGTTCGAAGAGGCGGTGTCCGGCTCCCGGCCTTGGTCCTCTCCATCATTAAGAAATGCGCTGACCCAGAGGTCCGCTCGAAGGTGCGTCGGAGTGCGTCTGATTACTGCCCGCACCTGACTGAACGCCAAGTCCCACGCCGTGCTGCTGAACTCCGACCTAATCTGAGGTGCTGCCAGTCATGCCATCAGGCGCGGAGGCGAGTTTCGCAAAGGGAGCAAGGTGCGGTCGCTCAGACGAACGGGCGTCGATGAATTCTGTAAGGTTGCGTTCGCTTTGGTCGAAGGCAGTTTCGGTCATCGCGCCCCGCATGAGCTCGTAGCGGAGCCAAACCCGATACGTGTTCACGACGTCGGTCTCGCAGTAGTCCGCGACCTCCTGAATGCGCCCCGTCGCGACGTATTCCGCGACCTTGGAGCCGTCTACGCCGTCAGGTTTTCCGGGCAGGCCGAGGATGCGCGAAAGTTCATCCAGCTTGCATTTGCCCTGGGTGGTGAAGCTGGCCAGCACGTCGCACAGGTCCACCGCGTCGTCGGAGTACCGCTTGAAATATCCTCGCGCATACAGGCCCGGCGCGGACAACTGGTTGACCATTGCCCGATAGCGCAGCACCGGCAGGTCAAAGCCGCTCCCGTTGAAGGATACTAAGCAGGGCCGCAGTTCGTTCAGGCGGTCCGTGAAACTGCTGATGAGGTCGGCTTCACTGCGGTCGCCGATATGCGGGGCACCAAGAGACCGGACGATCCAGCCATTGTCGCTGCTCTCCGCGATCAAGGCACCTATGCAGGCGATCCGGTGCAGGGGAAGCTTGCAGAACTTGTCGCCGACGATCTCCTGAGCGCGCTCGTCGTCGTGAGGATCGACGCCATGGACACGCGACACGGCCTCCAGATCGGGGATGGTCTCAAGATCGAAAACGACGACGTGGGCCATGGGGTCTCCCTGAGAAAAGCGTGATGGGCGGCAATGCCGCCCATCTATTTCAGCTTAGCTTAGCCCGCCTTCTTTGCCTTCGCCGTCTTCATCGTCGCAGCGCGGGCCTGAGCAGCCGAAGCCACGGCGGCATCAAACTCGCCGGCCAGGACCGCCTGATCCAGCGTGTCGATGATCGGGCCGATGGCGGCCAGGTTGTCAGCTTCCACTGCGGTCATGCCCTTCGCCAGTTCCAGCGGCTTCCCGCCGTAGCGGAGTTGAAAATAGACCATGCCACCGTCACCGGTGAACCAGCCCTTGCGAACGGTGCGCGGGACTTCGACCCGCGTCCGGTTCCCGGCGTCATCCGTCTTGGTGACGGTGCGGACGCCCGCATACGGTTTACCCGCGATGGTGGCCTCGACCAGCGCTCGTTGCTCCGCGAGATAACCACGAAGCTTTTCGCGATTGCGTTCTTGCGGACTGGCCGGCTGGTTCTGCGGCTTGGCGGCGGAAAGTTTCAGGCTTTTGAGCAGGGACATGAACACCTCGTTGTGGTTGTCGATGTCGCCGCTCTAATGCCGTCGTCCAGATATGCGACCAAAGACTGATCCGAAATTAATTCGAGCGTCACAACCATAGTTTTAGGGGATGAAAGTTGGTCTGGGATCGCCGAGTTTTGCCACTCCGTCCCAATGCTGGATGAGCCGGCGATCTTTTTTGGTCGTGCTAGGTGCGTTGCCGATCAATAATCGGGACGGGATAGGAGGGCAGATGGCGCTGTTTCGAGTTTCAGGCGAAAGTTTCGAGCGCGTGGCCGAGACCACGTTCACGCGCGAGCGGTTTCAGGAGCGGCAAGACCTTCAGCGCCTACTTCGCGCCGATATCAGCGTCCTCGGTGACGACCTCATGGTGGTCACGCAGGAGTTCGGGGAATGGGAGGATAGCAATCGCCGGATCGACCTCCTGTGCCTCGACAGCCAAGCACGGCTTGTCGTTGTCGAGCTGAAGCGCACGGATGACGGCGGCCACATGGAGCTTCAAGCGATCCGCTACGCGGCCATGGTTTCCGGGATGACGTTCGATCAACTGGCCTCAACGCACGCCCGCTACGCCGGCCTGGATCACCCCGGCGCTGAAGCTGCGCTCCTGTCGTTCCTAGGCTGGGAAAACGAGACCGACGGCGCGCTTAGCGATGAAGTGCGAATAATCCTCGTATCCGGCAACTTCTCGCGAGAGGTCACAACAGCGGTCCTGTGGCTGAACAAGCAGGGGCTCGATATCACCTGCCATCGGATGCGGCCGCACCGGGTCGGTGCTGAACTCCTTGTCGATATCCAGCAGATTATTCCCCTGCCGGAAGCTGCCGCTTATGAGACCAAGCTGAAGGCGCAACGGCAGGAGGAGAAGCGTGTCCTGTCCGCGCGCCGAGAAATCTTCCATCGCTTTTGGACGCAGCTGATCGAGAGAAGCCGGGGCACGACGAGCGTCGTTGCCAACCGTAATCCCAGCAACGACCACTGGCTCACCGGCAGCATTGGCCGGAGCGGGTTCTCCATGAACTTCGTCCTGAACCAGAACGAGGCTTCCGTGGAGTGCTACATCTCTTTCGGACGGGAGAAGGCCGAGCAGGCGCTGACTGCATTCCAGGCGCTGGAGGCGCAAAAGGTCGCTATTGAGACCGCATTCGGCGGTGAGCTGATATGGCAGGATCTACCGGGTAAGCTGGGATGTCGCATTTCCAGCCGAATCGCCGGGGGTTGGCGTTCGCCGGAAGAAGAATGGGCAGACTTACAGGACCGGCTAATCGCGGAAATGGTGCGACTAGAACAGGCGCTTCGTCAGCCAGTCGCGGCTCTGAAGTTCTAACTCCGGCTTCGATTGATCGAGGCGGAAGGGCCAGCCCTCACGATATCGTTGTCGGTTTCGGATGCCTGTACTTCTATCTGTTGCCCTTGGAACGGTTGTGGGTGGCGCACAACATTTCGCAGTTCGCGAGGTCCGTGGCACCGCCCTTCGACCAAGCTGCCACATGATCGGCATCCATCTCTTGCCGCGTATAGATGCGCGCCTTGTTGGAGTTATCGCCAATCGCGCACAGAGGGCAGTTTGAGACCCCCTTTGGCTTAGCCTTCTGCGTCTGCTGTTCGTATGCCACGGCCTTCGTCTTCTCGTCGAAGAGCCTGATCGAGAGCAGCTGCGGCTCGGCTTTACCGCCCAACAAATACTCGTAGATTCCCTTACGGCTTTCCACTGCGGGGTCGCCGAGAAGGCGGTCCACGTCAGCGTCGAGCTCGGCGGCGTTGTAGGCGTTGTGGTGGTAGAGCTCGTACAGACGACCCCACTCGATGCCGCGCATCGCCTTATCAGGCGGGCGCGTAAAAACGCTCCCAACCCAATCGATCACAGAGGTGAAGTAGGTCTTCAACTCGGTGACATCGACCTCGCCTCGATGCTTCGCCAAGTAGCCATCAACGGTGACGTTGCGGGCCGTCGACACCCAGTCCAGCGCGACCGCCAATATCTCCTGACGCTTCGGGTCTCCTTTGACGTAGGCCGACCATTTTTGCATGTTCGCGTTCTGCGAGTTGCTGAATTCAGCCTTGGCCCGCGTTATATAGGGGCCGGAGTAGATCGCGTTGAGGAGCTCCTGCCCGTTGAGAGGGATGCCGGAGATGTTTATGGTACGGAACCAGTCCTTAATTTCAGTCTCTGTTCCCTCGCATTCGTAGACAAGAATTTCGCTCGCGAGGATTTTGTCCTGGTCGTCCTTCGGCAGGGACGAAAACGTCTGCTCCTTGCCGCTCACCTTAATAGCGAACTTGCCAGTTACGAACCGGCCGATGCTGGTGATGCGCTGCTGGCCATCAAGCACCTCAAAGATGCTGCCCTCAACATTGAAGTAGATGAGCCCGAGGGGATAGCCCTTGAGCAGCGAGTCAATGACGGCGACGTCCCGCTTGCCATCGTTATAAATGTAGTGGCGCTGATATTCTGGCTGGATGACGAGTTTGCCAGCGAGACCGAAAAGTCCCTTGCCTTCCAGTTCGTTATAGACAAACCCTTTGGTAAGCTCGGCAACGCTGTACCGCTTCAAATCTGTCTTCACGAGGCACCCTTTCGACGGATGAATAGGCGCTTGAAGACGCGCCTCAAGGGATATCCCACATCGAAGTACGTCCCAGAGCCGAATTCTTCGACACGGACGAAACAACCGAAGCTTCCGGTGTTCGACTTCATGCGTACCCCATCAACCACGCGCTGTTTCCGGCCGTAGGTCTTCAATTGCGGGTAGTCACCCTCGCTGCTTCCAATGATCTCGAACTGATCGGGATTGTATCTATCCAAGAAAGTGATCGGAACGCCCATCATACCAGTGTGGTCGCTGGGTATGGCGTCAACGAACGGTATCTCAATGCCATCGAAGTTGTCGTAGGGCAGGTAGCCGATCCCGCGAACTTCACTGTGCTTGCTGAACTTTATGTTGTCCGCTTCGGTCATCAACTGCAGCGGTTCGTGACGCCGACCGTGATCGATGTTGGTGAACCAGCACGAGTTGCCTTGCCGCGTGTAGTCTCGTTCGTCGTCACTCGGATAGCCGAGCTTCTCGGCCTTTAGGCGATCCTTCTCGCCCACGACGGTTCCCTTCGGAACTCCGAACACCATGTCGGTGGCGTTGCCGGTCGCGCCCTTCCAAAGCTCATTAGCCATGATGTGCGGGAAAACTTCGTTGTAAGTGATGGCGTTGTTGTTGCCGATGACAGAGAATTTACGGCCGTTACCGATCACCCAGGTCATGAACTGCCGGAACAGGCTGAACGGCGGGTTCGTGATGACGAAGTCGGCTTCGTCGCGCAAAGCTGTCACCTCCGGGCTCCGGAAGTCTCCATCCCCTTCGAGATATTCCCATTGGAGGTCGTTGATGTTTAGAGCGCCGTCGCCGTCGATGTCTTTCCGCTCAAGAGTGAACTTCTTGCCGTTCGCGTGGGCCTTGGTCGCGTCAAACGCGGGGCTCTCGGTCTCGAACAAGGTGGGGTGATAGTTGAGCTTGGCCGGATTAGCGTCGGGGGCGTAAGCGGTCGAAACCAGCTTCTTGATGCCGAAATCCGCAAAATGCAGCGCAAAAAACTTTGCGAAGTTTGACCACTCAGGATCGTCGCATGGCAGCAGAATTACCTTGTCTCGAAATACGTCTGGATCATATTCGAGATAGGCATTTATCTCACGCTCGATATCTGCCCACTGCGTATAATACTCGTCGTTCTTCGCCCGCTTGGCTGCGCCCAGATGGCTGTTCTTGTCGCGCTTAGGAGTGGTCATGGGCAAGGTGCTGACACGGGTTCGAGGCAGAATGCAACTCTGAATCGGTCTTGCCCCGCCTCAATCGTTCCCCCTTAGTTCCACCATCAAAACAGTCTGCTGACGTGTCGCGGGATTGCGGCTTGCCGCGCCCGAGCTTGGCGGCACAACGCCGGTGTGCTTTTCACCGGATGCCAATGCGACAGCTTTGTTGCTCGTGTTCGTTCTGAGTTTGATCGAGCGGTTCTGTCTGGCTGGTCTGCGTCCGTCTCGTCCGTTCTGTTCTTGGCTTAACCACTGGCCAGCCGTGCGCCGCCGGTGCCCTTACTCCCCGTAGTCGTGGCCGGGACCGAGGGGTCACTTGATAATGCCCTTGAACAGGGAGCCGGGCGGTCCTTTGACCTTCGCAAATTCCCACGCCTCTTCGGCGTGGACGAGACGCACTTCGACCAGGGATCCGTCGTGCCAGAAGGCCAGCAGGATTGCGTTGAACAATACGGGCGGGCGATCAGCAAACTTGTCGTCTTCGGCGTACAAAGCGCTCGCGCCATGCGGATGGCCCAGTTCGCTCGCGTAAGCGCCCTCGCCGTGCACCATAACATTGACCCAGCCGGGATCCGGCGCATTGGCCCAGATCGCGTTTGCGGCGCTCTCGAAGGACTTGAACTGAACGCGATAGTTCACGCCGTCGACCATGACCTGTCCGTAGGTGCGGCCCTTGCCCTGATAGAGCACGACGCTGTGCCGGGCTCTGGCCCGCACGCGGTTTGATCGAGCCGCGCGGGCTTCTTCCGAAAACTGCGTGGTCAGGATTGGCGCAGGAACTCCGGTGCGGGCAGGTTTCTCTAAGTGTTCTTCTGAAGTGGATGAGAAGGACGTCGATACGGGTTCTTGTGAAACAAGACCTATGGCCAGCTGAGCCTGCGAAGCTGGAATTCCGTTAATTTCTCTTCTCTTATCTTCTCTTAAAGAGCATGAAGTGAAATCAAGATCGCCTGTGCCACTGACTTCACCGGTCGACGGTTGAGATCGATTGCAGGAATCGGGCAGGACTGCCGCAGGAACTGCGCAGGAACCACGCAGGAAGTTGTCTGTAGCTGAGCAGGAATCGCCGCGCATGGCCGCCAATTCCTGCTTCAAACCTGCGACCGCAGCTTTCAGAGTGTCTATCTGGTCGGTCTGCGCTTCCAGTAGATCGATGACCAACGCGTACTGGAGGTCATATTCACTCGACAGGACGAAGCGGGCCGGTTCTTTCGACGGGCTGGCCTTGACCATGTTCGGGTACTTCTTGCGCGCGACGTCGAGCTGCCCTTTGGTCAGCCGAATCGGGCCGGTGTCCGGCGTGTCCCGGCTTAGACGGACTTCGATCTGCTTGCGGAGATTACGGCTCTGATCTGCTGTCAGTTGCTCGCCGTTGACCAGTAGGCTGATGAAGTTCAGCAGGCGGTCCCGAGTCATCTCATTCTGCTCCGGTGTCCAGCGGGAATCGTCGGAGCAGGTATCCAGTACCTGTTGGGCGAGGGTCAGCCACCGTGGGGCGTTCGAGTTTTTCGGGGGCGTCATGCGTCAGTCCTCTACGTCCAGAGATGAAACGGAAGCCGCCCTGGCGAGGACGTGTGCGGCCAATTCCAAAGGGGGATCAGTCCCTTCGTGCGGCTTCCGATCTATTTATTGGCCGTCCGGGAGCCTCGACCTGGCACCGAGACTGGCTTTGCTCATCGACCTGATCGGGCACGCGGCGCTGCGACCGCACCGATAAATATCGACATGACCGACTCCGTTTTTCGTATCCGCCAGCAGGCGGGCGAGCCCCTCGTCTTCCTGATTCTGAACCCGAACATCGCGTCCGTCGGCGACGAAGCCCTGAGGCTCCACAGGGAGGCCGAAGCGGAATACGCCCACGAGGGACCGCTAGTTCGAAGCCACCCCGTGTGGAATGATCTGCGCGACCTGTTCGCTAACGCTGCGGAGCGCCACTTGGCGGCCTCCGATGTCGGTGAATGGGTTCGTGACCGGGGCGAACAGGTCCAGGTTGACGCCAGCAGAGTGTTTGACAGGGAGCCGCTGCGCCTGATCATGATTGATCGGGAAACAGCGGCCCTGTTCAAGTTGACTTGGCTCTAGGCTTTGCCGTCGTCGGCTTTCGGGGCCAGCATCTCGCTTGCCTTGAGGTAGTCGCTCTCATCAATGAAGCTCAGCCACACAGCCCCGCGCTCACCGTCGTCAGAGAGACCTTCCATCGTCCATCGACCAGAAGCGTTCGTCCGAAGCCAGTTGAGGGTCTCCAGAAGCGCTTGAACTGACGGCGAGAAGTGATCCTCCTCGTCGATCACCCAGATATAGCGACCGTCATCAGTCAGGTTGGCCCCAACGCATAGCCTATTGCCTGAATAGGCGCGAAGGTGATGCGAGAAGGCCAGGCCGTCGATGGACGACGTTTCGAGAAGGTTCACAATCAAGTCCGGAACTTTGCCACCAGCTTCGTGGAACTCCTGTTGGATTTCGCGTTCAGGCATTCCCTGCTCGCGCCGCTTCCAGTCCAACCAGCCCTCGGGTGCCACGCGGTCCAAGTCGATCTTCAGCCACGGCTCGGGGTCGTGGTTCCAGCAGTCCAGGATTTCGGAGTCCGTTTCACCATCGGAAAACAGGACCCGAAAACCGGCTGGGACTTCGTCAATGCACGAGGCCACCTCCGGCGCGTTCCCGAATTCCAGGATTTCCGCGTCAGATAACCCGTCCGCGCGAAGCAATTTGACCCACGATGGGTCCATTTCGTTGATGTCGATGACAGTCAAAGTCTCACTCTCGATGAAAGGCAGCACTGCGCCGGACGGGCAGGCTGCGGTTGCCCTTCCGGGCGTCCGATCTCATCGAGCAAGGAGAGGCGCTGGGCCTCTGGGACGGCTCAAAGACGAGGCCATGGCCCCGATGACGGCGATCTACTGGTCGTCTGTGAAAGACAAAGGACAGGGTCGTGACGATTTGATGAAGGCTTCGGGTCGCGCGCGCGTACGCGCGAGCAGAATTCACGACCTCGGATACGACAGGACCAGCGCCGCCCCAGCGAATTTTCTTGTCGGGACTTTCTGCCTCAGAGCCCCGCCAGACTCAGGGATTTCGTCAGTCCGGCGCGACGACTTCCTTGAGCGCGCGGTAGACGGTCATTCGAGAAATAC
Organism: Alphaproteobacteria bacterium; assembly: GCA_018826885.1. Taxonomy (GTDB): domain Bacteria; phylum Pseudomonadota; class Alphaproteobacteria; order Caulobacterales; family Caulobacteraceae; genus Brevundimonas. Next base: position 12,860 of record JAHJYN010000030.1, read on the forward strand.
CCAACTGCATCGCGATGGCGGACGGGCCGAGGCCTTCTGCGATCAGCAGTTGGATGGCGACTGGGTCGATCGTCTTCCGGCGGCCCTTGTAAGCACCACGCGCCTTGGCGGCGACGATCCCGGCCCGCTGCCGCTCCCGCAAGAATGACCGTTCAAGTTCCGCGACCATTCCCAAGGTGGTGATGACGATGCGGCCCAGGTCGCCCCCCGTGCTGATCTCGGGTTCAAGGACGCGCAGGCTGGCGCCCTTGGCTTCGAGCTCGGCCACGATGTTGAGGGTGTCCCGCGTCGATCTGGCGAGACGATCCAGCCTGACCACGACCAACTCATCCCCCGCGCGGATGAAGTCGAGGACCGCACCCAGTTCGCCTCGTCCTTCACGGGCGGCGCCTGTCACCTTCTCGGCCCGGATGGGCGCGCATCCGTCCAGCGCGAGGCGGTCGATTTGTCCTTGGTAGTCCTGTCCCGCGCTGCTGACCCTTGCGTAGCCGATCCTCGCCATCGTCCCTCCCGGTGTAACATTCGGGTGGACTCTATTGCCGTCCGTCACAACGGGCGACCTGGAAGGCAAATGTGACGCGGCAGCGGGTGCCGGGGCGTAACAGCCGGCCGTCACGCACGGGTGTAGCCAAAAGTGGTGGGTCACTGAGTTGCGCCACAGCTGGACTGAGGCGATGTTCACGACGGGAAATATGTGGTTCAGGAAAAGCGGCGGTTGCGTCGTCGCTTCGGCGCAAAGGGGGAGTTAATGCAGGTTACGAATTGCGGTCGAGGAATTCACGCCCGTGAAATCAAAGGGATCGAACTCCTAAAGACCGCCCTCCCATCAAATTGGTATGCCTTCACCAACTTAGAACTCGCTGTGGGTCCCGGTCAGTCACGCGAAATAGATGTCGTGGCTGTCGGCGACGACCGCATCTTCTTGATCGATTTGAAGGATTGGTCGGGAAAGATCACAAGCCAAAACGGCGACTGGTATCAAAATGGCGTCTATCGATGCTCGTCGCCGGTCGGAAAAATAGCGGCAAACGCCCGTGAATTGGGACTTGTCCTCGGCGACGAGCTCCGGCGCCGAAGGGGAAAGGATGCCGTGGTCCCACGGGTGTTTGGGCTCGTCATCATCACAGGATCAAACGCGGACTTCTCCGACATCGCGCCAAACGAGGCGGCAAGCGTGATGAAGATTGCTGACTTTCTCAAATCAACAGCGACGGCATCGGCACGGATCAAAAATTTCGGGGGCGCCCATCCCGCCATCGTCGCCGATCCGTTGACATCCGTCGCTTGGAAAGACCAGCTCAGCAAGTTCTTCAACGCTAGGACGGGGAAGGTTCGACCAGGTCGACGTCGCTACGGGAATTTCTTGTCTCTGTCCGACGATGCCTCTTACCAACATCCACAGCGCATTTATTCAGAGTACGAGGCGGCTGACGAACACGCAGCTTCGACTCTGGGCACTCTACGGGTTTGGGATTTCACAAAGGCGGATACTAAATTTCAGAGCGAGGAGGGACGACGGGAAATTGCAGGCCGCGAGCGGTCCGTCGTCGCCTATCTCCAAGATCGAAACGACCGCAATGAGCACGCATTGCTGCTCCCCAAGGCGGAAGATCCCGAACGAGGGGTCAGCTACTGGGAAGTGTACGACCGAAGGCGTCGCTTGAAGCGACTGTCCGAGTTTGCGGGGTCAGATTGGCCCACGACATCCCCAGCAGTGCGTTTGGAGTTGGCCCGGCAACTGCTGGCAAATGTTGCATCGATCCATTCAAGTGAAGCCGCCCACTTGGACATAGGTAGCCACAGCGTTTGGCTCGAAGCTCCTTCAACCGCTCGCCTTTCGCACCTAATGGCCGCCCGGTTTCTGGAAGATCGCTCACTCGGTGAAAGCCGATACCAGTTTCTGTCGAGCGCCATTTTGCCGGAGGATATCATTGGAGGCGGAGGAAACGATGCGGCTAGGCGTGACGTTTTTCTTCTAGGCGTTTGCGTTCACCACATAGTTTTTGGGCACCCGCCGAAGAGCGAAACGCCGGATATGCCGCCGCAATGGAATCCTGCGGTCGATGAGTTGGACGAATACGCTGCTCTCCATGGTTGGTTTGAGGCGGCTTTATCGCTTGCGCCATCGGATAGATTCTCAAGTGGGACGGCTGCGTTAGACGCCTTCAACGCTGCTACCGCATCAAGGCCCACCAAAAAGGAGGTTCTGGAAGGCCTCGAAACTTTCCGGACCGGCGCAATAAAATCTCAGCGGCAGCTGTTCAGTGCGTATCCAACAGCGGAGTCCATAACCGAGCTGGATCGCCTCGAAGTCTGGCGCTCAGACGTCGGTGGCAAGTCCTATCTCGTCAAGCTTTGGAAGCGAGAGGCTTGGGGCGATCAAGAGCGAGAGGGACCTCGGATTCTTGCGTTCTTGTTGAAGGCTCAAGACTTAGTCCTCTCCCCACCGCCGGGCTGCGCGCCTCTGGTTGATGTCATGTGGCTCGGGGATTCACTCGCGGTAGTGCAGGAGTACGTCCCCGGCGAAAATCTCTCGTCTCAGATGAGAAGCGAGACACTCTGGGCCGACGACAGCTTGGCGCTCTCCTTCCTTAAAGAGTTGGCGGAAACCGTCATCGATCTTCATTCGAGGGGCATAGCTCATGGAGACCTAAAACCCTCCAATATCATTGTCGTAAACGATGGGCGGCCTTCGCCGGTCCTTATCGATCTAGTTGATTTCAGCTCGTCCACAGACGGCGATGTGACCAATTCCGCGTACTCGCCGGCCACGGGAGGAAACCTCGAACGCGATAGATACGCAGTTTCGTTGATCGCGTCTGAGCTCTTAGAAGCTGGTTCCTTTAGCCCTTCTGTGATCTCTACTATTAGGGCCGGCATCGAGATATGTCAGACGTCGATCCTTCCGAATGCAACGCTGCTACCGCTTCTTGAGGCTCTGGATTCCGCGCTAGCTCCAACGACGACCCGGCAGGCGGTCAAAATCCGCATTTCGATCACTGGGGCTGAGACCGGTACGGTTTACCCTGACGAAGGGCGCTTTTTCCTACGCCAGTCGATGGACAAAAAGTGCGTCCTACTACGTGGGGCCGCTGAAGAAATTGAAGTCACTCTCGACGAGTCTGGCAAACCTACGCGCGCCCGTCGGATGTCATTGGACCAGAAGAGGATTGGTGCCGTTTCCCGCTTCGAGTTCATGAATGTCGAAGCGGATATCAACGTCGTCAGCTCCGCGACGACAGACCTCTCATCCTTGGAGCAGATTTTCGCTCTGGAGGAATTTTTGGAGGCGTTGAAGCCTCAGCCCAAGGCTGCGCCAGATCAAACTGAGACGGAAAGTGAGGACCAAGACGAAGAGGCCGAAGTTGTCGAGGGTCGAGATGGATTGTTGGACGTCCAAGCCCGTGCCGTGGCTTTGGAGGTCGACTCAGGCACTCGCTTTGACCTGGGCAGCCTTTGGCGGAAGCTCGTGGACGCCGAAGCCGACCTCACTACAGAAGGTGTCGCCATCGGAGAGAGTGTTTGGGACAATGGTCTCAAGCGTCACATTATTCCGTTCGAGTTGAGCAACGGGACTTTTGATTTTTCGAGGGCGGATACCGTTGGCGTCGAACGGCTCGGGCGCAAAGGCGGGTGGAAGCGCATAGGCGAGCTCGACATCGCTCGGTCGAAGCCCGATCGCGTATTGATCGACGCCTCGGATTATTCGTCGAGCGGAGGTCAGCTGGTTGAAGCGGAGCAGATGCTTCGATTCATCAGCCACTTTGAAATGCAGAGCTTCAAACGCCGGGAGAGCGCGATCAGTCGCGTTCTTTCTCGGAGAGCGCGTATTCCCGAACTGATCGATATTTTTGACCCAGCGCGGGCAAGCAAACCTCAGGCGGTGAAGCGGGATGTCGATGACTCCGATCTAGACCTCTACGGTCTCAATCCGGCCCAAAAAGTTGCTTTCCGCAACATCGTGTCCACCCGCCCATTAGGTCTGGTCCAAGGCCCTCCTGGGACAGGGAAAACGGTCTTCATTGCCGCGCTCGCACACTATGCACTGTCGCATAATCTCGCGCGCAATATCCTGCTCGCAAGCCAGTCCCATGAGGCGGTGAACAACGCCGCAGAGTCGGTGTTGCGGCTATTCCTCAAGGATCAGACGCAACCGCGGATTCTGCGGGTCGGGAATGAATCTGTGGTCTCTGATCGCCTATTGCAGTTCCACACCGAAAAGGTCGAGCAGCTCTACAAGGATCGGTTCTCCGCCGAATTGCGTGATCGTCTTCGCATCGGTGCGGCGGCGCTCGGGCTGCCAGTTGCTGTGGCCGACGCGGTCATTCACGTCGAAACCGTCGTAAAGCCGGTTATGGAGCTCGTCGCAAAGCTGCAGCTCGCAGCAGAACCTGACTCTGCGCGGATCAACGGTCTTTACGAGACGGTCGAACTCCAGCTCGCCCATCTCGCCTTAGAAGCCCCGCCACGGACTGACGAGCCGGTGGACGTGAATAACTGGGTCCGGGAGGTAGTTGATTGCGCTGTGCGGGGCGCTTCAGCAGGCGAAACGATAGATGCTAGCCGGGTCGGTAAGATGCGAGCGATCGCACTTCTGGCCTCGGATTTTGTACGCAGCACCTCGACTCCCCAACGCGGGTTTGAGCCGTTCCTCGCTGGCACACGTCAGATCGTCGCTGGAACTTGCGTTGGATTGGGCAGGCCATCGTTAGGGCTGACAAGCACGCCGTTTGATCTGGTAATTATCGACGAAGCTGCGCGATGCACAGCGAGCGAGCTGTCGGTGCCAATGCAGGCCGGCCGTTGGGTGGTCCTAGTTGGCGATCATGCCCAGCTTGAACCGCTTCATGATGCAACTTTGGTCAAGCAGGTGTCTGCTGATCTGAAGATTCCGCAGCGGGACGTTCTGAAGAGCGATTTTGAACGGGTATTCAAGACCGACTATGGTCGAGCAGCAGGGCAAACCCTGAAGACCCAGTATCGGATGCTCCCGCCAATCGGACGTGTGGTTTCGACCGCTTTTTATGGCGGCGCTCTCGTGCACGGCCGAGATATGCCTGAGGTCGACGCTGCAGCGCTGCCAGCAGAACTCGCTGTCCCGTTCACGTGGATTGCGACGGAAGAATTGGGGGCAGCAGGTTTCCAAAAGCGGGACCAATATTCGACGAGCCTCACAAACCCGGTCGAGGCCAGTATCATCGTGGGGCTTATTCAAGAGTGGAGTTCCCACAAGGGATTCACGAGCTGGTTAGAGCAACAGAAGAAATACTCTCAACCAATTGGAATAATTGCGATGTACGCAGCGCAGCGTGATTTGATCCGGCGACAGTTAGACCGAGCACCTCTGCCGGAGTTCATTCGAAAAGCCATAAAGGTCGATACCGTGGACAGCTACCAAGGTAAGGAAAATCCAATTGTGCTCCTGTCTCTGGTTAGAAATAACGCGGACGGACCTCAAGAAGACGGTGCTGCAACCATTGATCCGGGCTTTTTGGTGCGTCCAAACCGGATCAATGTTGCGGTCAGTCGCGCAATGGATCGGTTGCTCATCGTTGGTGGCTTGAAGCGCTGGGGTTCAGGAACCGCAATGGGCGACATGCGAGCCGCATTCTACGACGAAATTGCCTTGGAAAGCCCAGGCGCTGTTGTGCTCACTCCAAGTGACCTCACCCTCAAACTTGGGATCGACGGGCCAAATGTCGGCACCGGTCCATCATCTGATGGGGTGAACTGACATGGTGGTAGCCAATCGTCCGATATTGACGCTGAAAGCACCGGTTGTTCCAGGTCATCAAGATCCTGCTCCGTTGGACATCGGTGTGCTGGATGTCCTCTTGCCGTGCCGCCGGTTCAATATCGACCATAAGGTAGCAGTCCTAGGCCGTGTTTCCTTGACGACCGAGTTCTTGCTGCGGCTCGTGAAATCGGCTGACGGAATCAGTGAGGATCAGGCGGCAGGATTCTTTGGCTTTGATCAGAGAGATATGGCGTTCGTCCTCACTGAAGCCGACAATCTTGGATATGTCGAAAGACGAGACGGCCGCCTGTGGCTCACCGCAGAAGGCATGTCCTTATTTCGGGACGGCTCTCTTGAGCCCGAGATTTTCGAAGTTGAGAAACGGAGCCTTTCTGTTGGGTTCGATCTGCTCTCATTGGCGCCGCAGCCACCCCGGCCATTAGAGCTCTTTGAGCTTAAACTTCCTGAGTTATCGGTCGCAGACCAAGAGCTTGCCAGCGAGGCCTCTCGCGCGATCCCGCAGGCGTTTCAGCGCCATTATCTCGAAGTTGGCGCTCGCGACCGATCCTCTCACATCAAGAGATCGCTCTACTCGATTGACGAAGTCGTAGCGGGTGCGAGGTTCTCGGGCCTTGTGAGGCTAAATATTCGAGGCACGATGGATGCTCCATCTGCTGCCGAGGTCGATCTTGATGATTGGCGTCCTGACTATGAGCGTGACGATCGAAAGGCCATCGTCCAAGCAGCGATCAGATTTGTCGATGACCTGAAAACCAGCAAATCGTCGGACGCTGACAAGGCCTACGGCTACTTGCTCGAATTCGCCCCTGAGTTTCTAAAGGACTTCGCCCGAAAGGATGGCCTTGCGATCGACAGGTACTACCGCGAAGCTCGGGGTCGTACAGGGGATTTGCGCTCGGACCGTCAGACGGTGCCTATCATCGGCTCACTTATGACCCGCGATAATTTGAGACGCCTGATTGAAGCGATCGGACTATCCCGGCAGGCCCAAGACGAAGTCGTTTCCGACGTTTTCTGGCTGGCACCGAACGTCCCTGGTTGGGGAGCGACCCGCATCCTGCCCGACCTACTCAGACAGATTAAGCGTATGATCGGCCCGGACGGTGCCGCTCCGCCGGCAAGCCATCTGTTTTATTCCGGCCGGGCGGCACCTCACTTCTCGCCAGCATTCAACTCCTGTCACGGCTCAGATTATCCTCACGTGCCCAGAACGCTTGAAGTGGTGTTGATACCGAGAGTGGTTGCTGCGGTTACCGTTCATGAACCGCTCCTTACAAACTTTGGGCACGCGGTGCCCTTGGGGATTCTAAGCTACGATTCGAAGGTGGTTGACCGCGTCACCAGCTTCATCTCACAGCATTTGCATCATTATGGCTCGGGCGCGGAACACCACCGTGACAACCTGTTGGGGGTTGTGGCTGAAACACGCACGGTTCCGCTCTAGCTCTGATGATAATCCGTGGTGCCCGCGCCGAAACAGCTACGCCGCCACCCGCTGAATTGGTCGCTGCTCGGTTCAACCTCTTGGTGGCGGCCACGCGGGCCAGAAGTCGCGTACAGATTTGGACGCCCAGTAGGGATGCCTCTCCATTGCTTCCTTAGTCCACAAGGCCGCCGGCTCCATCCCTTGCGATACGTCGTACGAACTCACGGGATCGCTGGATTTACTGCTCGCATCGCGAAGAACCGCCAAATAGCTTGGGGCGACTTCCACTCGCCCTATGTATCCGTGTTTCCTGAGTAAATTATGAAGCGCAGGGAGTTGTGAAGCGTGCAACCACATGAAGATGTGGTGCTCGGCGTGCGACCGCCCGGGTAGGTTGAGAAGTTGTCATTGCCACGGGAGCGCAGAACAGACAGTCTGGCGCCGTGGATCAGAGAGCAGCAAACTCAGTCGCAGCGGGCTTTGAGGCGTTCCTCGCTAACGTAAAGTACGGGGTCCTCTATCTCGACAACCGCAACCAGCTGATCCTCGACGAGATCCAGAATCGGGGCACGATCGACCATGCCCCGGTCTATCCGCGCGAGGTGGTGCGCCGCGCCCTTGAACTGTCGGCCAGGGCCATGATCATCGTCCACAACCACCCCTCCGGCGATCCCACACCCAGCGGGGCTGACATCGACATGACCCGTCAGGTGGTCGCGGCGGCCCGGGCCCTCGGCATGGATGTGCACGACCATCTGATCGTCGGCCGCAAGGGCGTGGCCAGCTTCAAGCAATTGGGGCTGATGTGAGCGGTCCGTCGCGCAGGGCGGTGCTGGCCGGGGCGGCAACGGCTGCGGCTGCCACAGGGGTCACGCACGACAATGCGCCGCCCGCCGTGCTGGTCTCGACCTGGGATTTCGGCGTCCCGGCCAATGCCGCCGCCCATGCGGTGCGGCAGGCGAACGGCTCGGCCCTCGACATGGTCGAGGCGGGCGCCCGCGTGGCCGAGGCCGATGTGACCAATGCCTCGGTCGGGATCGGCGGCTTTCCGGACCGCGAGGGTCACGTCACGCTGGACGCCGTCATCATGAACGGGCGCGGCGACATGGGCTCGGTCTGCGCGCTGGAGGACATCGTCCATGCTGTCTCGGTCGCCCGCCGGGTGATGGAGGCCACGCCCCATGTCATTCTGGTGGGCGAGGGGGCCCGCGCCTTCGCCCTGGATCAGGGGTTCGAGACTACCCGCCTTTTGACCCCCGAAGCCGAGACCGCGTGGAAGCGCTGGCTGGAGACCGCCGACTATGCCCCCCGCGCCAACAGCGAGAACACCGACTGGCCGGGCGGGGCTTCGGATCACGACACCATCGGCATCCTCGGCATCGACGGTCAGGGGCGGATGGCCGGGGCGTGCACGACCTCGGGCATGGCCTTCAAGATGCGCGGCCGGGTCGGCGACAGCCCCATCCCCGGCGCCGGCCTGTCGGTCGATGACGAGGTGGGCGCCGCCACCGGCACGGGGGTGGGCGAGGACATCCTGCGCGTCTCCGGCGCCCATGCCGTGGTCGAGGGCATGCGCGCCGGGCTGGACCCCGATGCCGCCTGCAGGCAGGTGATCGAACGCCTTGCCCGGCTGCGGGGCGACCGTATCGCCGACCATCAGGTGGCCCTGCTGGCGCTGGACCGTCAGGGCCGCGCCGGGGCTTGGGCCCTGCGCCCCGGCTTTACCTATGCGGTTACCGATGCGACGGGCGAAACCCGGCTGGTTCGTGCCGGGAGCCTGTTTTCATGAGTCCCGTGATCGAAACTGACCGCCTCATCCTCAGCCCGGTGGCAGAGGGGGATTATGCGGACCTGTGCGCCCTGCTGGCCGACCCGGGCTTCTTTCGCCACATCTTCCCCCAGGCGCTCAATGCCGAGGAGGCCTGGTTCCGCCTGATGCGCGACATCGGCCACTGGCAGGTCATGGGCCATGGCAACTGGTCGATCCGCACCCGCGACACCGGCCGTTATGTCGGCAGCGTCGGCCTGCTAAACTATCACCGCATTGTCGAGCCCGCCTTCGATGCGCCCGAAATCGGCTGGGGCCTGTCGCCGGCCTTTCAGGGCAAGGGTCTGGCGTTCGAGGCCGCCGCTGCCGTGGTCGCCTGGGCGGAACACCATCTCAAGGCCGACCGCCTGGTCTGCATGATCAGCCCCGACAACGGCCCGTCGCTGGCGCTGGCCGGACGGCTGGGGTTCGGCCCCTATGCGGAGACCAGCTACAAGGGTGAGGCGGTGATCCTGCTGGAGCGGCCATCTGCCTGAAGGTCCCGGGAACGTAGCCGGACATTAAGGTTTATGAGGCATGAGGGGAGGCGAATAATCAGGTTCCTCCCATGCCCATGTCCGCCGACAGTCTGAGATCGCACCTTCTGGAAGCCTTTCCGGATGCCGAGAACGAGATCGTCGATCTGGCGGGGGACGGCGATCACTACCGCGCCCGCGTCGTGTCCGGCGCCTTTGCCGGACTGGGGCGCGTGAAACAGCATCAGATGGTCTATGCCGCGCTCAAGGGCCGGATGGGCGGCGAACTGCACGCCCTGGCGCTCGAGACCGCCGCCCCCGAAGGAAAGGGCTGAGCCATGCGTTATCGTCCCTTCGGCTATGCGGGTACCGCCGTCTCCTCCCTGACCCTCAGCCTCGGTCATACAGCGCTGTCGCGCGGCTTCGAGGCCGCCCAGTCGCTGATCTATTCGGGGCTTGAGGCCGGCATCAACAGCTTCCGGCTCGAGACCGCCGATCCGGTGCTGGCCGATGTCGTCGGCCAGGCGCTGAGTCATGTGGACCGAAAGCTGGTCTGCGTGACCTTGATGCTGGGCACGGGCGACGGCCGGCGCGGGTCGCAACGCGACTTTTCGGCCGAAGGCATGACCCATGCCATGGACCGGGTGCTGCACGTCTCGGGCCTCGGCCATATCGACCTTGCCCTGCTGGACGAGCCGGAAGAACAGGAGCTGGCCCAGTCCACCCTGCAGGCACTCAAGGCGCTCCGGGCATCCGAGCGCGTCCGCCTGCTGGGTGTTGCGGGCGAGGGCGAGGTGATGGACACCTATGTCTCAACCGGCGCCTTCGATGTGCTGGCCACCCCGTTCCACGTCAATTCCGACTGGCGTATCCAGTCCCGCATCCGCCATGCGCGCGAGCGCGACATGGCCATCCTCGGCTATGGCTATTTCCCCGAGAGCCTGGACACCCCCAGGAAGGCCGAGACGGTTCACGAGCCGAAGCGCGGGCTGTTCGGCTTGGGGCGGCCACGCGTGCCGGACTCGCCGCTCAAGGGTATGGGCACCTTTGCCTTCCTGCATCGCACCCAAGGCTGGACCGCCGAGCAGATCTGCCTCGGCTACGCCCTCGTCGATCCGTCGATCTCCAGCGTGATGATCAATGCGACGACCGACGAACGCGTCAACGACCTGGCCCAGGTGCCCGAGCGCGATTTGCCGCCGGGACTGCCCGCCCAGATCGAAATGGCCCGGGTCAGCACAGCGGCGGCCTGATCCGGCCCTTGACCCGACCTGTCGGGCCTCCTAGCTCACAGGCCTGCTGAAGAGGTATCTCCCGTGACCGACACCGCTGCCGACCCCGTGCGCGATTTCATCGCCCAGACCATCGCCGACCACCCTGTGGTCCTGTTCATGAAGGGTACGCCGGATGCGCCGCGCTGCGGCTTCTCGGCCCAGGCGGTTCAGATCCTCGACCACCTCAGCGCGCCCTTCGTCGGCGTCGACGTGTTGCAGGACGACGGCCTGCGCGAAGGCATCAAGGCCTTCACCGACTGGCCGACCATTCCCCAGCTTTACGTAAAGGGCGAGTTCGTGGGTGGGTCCGACATCGTCCGTGAAATGTTCCAGGCCGGTGAGCTGACCGCCCTGATGACCGACAAGGGCGTGCCGCTCGGCGACGCAGACGCCTGATGGCGCGGGCGCCGCTGGTCCCGCGCGAGGACCGCGAGGTCTTCGTCGTCCCGCTGGAGGTGCGTCCCGACCACATCGACGCCAATGGCCACGTCAACAATGTGGTCTATGTCGGCTGGCTGCAGGACGCCGGCACGGCCCACTGGAACGCCCGGTTCGATGACGAGACGCGCGCCCGCTGGTCGTGGGTCGCCCTGCGGCATGAGGTCGACTATCTGCGCGGGATCGAGCCGGGTGCCACGGGCGTCGTGGCCCGCACCTGGGTCGGCGACCCGCAGGGCCCCCGTTTCAACCGCTATGTCCGGATCGAGGACGGTCAGGGCCGCCTGTGTGCCCAGGGCGTCTCCGAATGGTGCCTCGTCGATGCCCGTACCCTGCGTCCGCACCGGATCGCGGGTGACATGATTGTCCCCTTTGTCGCGAGGGTTTGAGCATCGGCGTGCGATTGGGGGCGGAAAAGGCTTGAACCGACCGGCCTTTGCGTGAACCATCACCGGCTTGGGTGGGCGGATGAAGAGGTACCGGATGCGACGGATCGTTCCGACGCTCGTGATCGGGTTGGGGATGCTGGGCGGGCTTGCAGCCTGCGGCGGCGGAAACACGGAAGAGCTCCGGAGAGAGGCGGTCGGCTGCTCGACCTATTTCACCGTGCTGAACGATCAGATCCTGAGCGGCGACCCGGCGTTTGCCGACCGGGTCATGGCCGCGCTGGTGGACCCGGCCGCCACGGATGCCGATGAGCAGTCCGAAACCATCAACCGCACCCTCGTTGACATGGCCGGGGGCACCGACGCCTGGCGCGCCGACATGGAGCCGGCCGACGTGACCGCGCTCGAAAGCGAACAGTCAGCCCTGGCCCGACGTCACGTGGCCGAGGACCGCTCGGCCGAGGCCGCCGAGCGGATTTCGACCTGCGTCGAGACCTGGGAGCGACTGAACCGCTAGGGTTCGGTTCAGTCCTCTTGAGCCGGGGCCTGGATCACCTGGGTGTCGGGCTTGTCGGTGGCGACGATGATGCAGCCGGCCAGCAGCGGGGTGCTGAGAGCGGCGACGGCGGCCAGCAGGGTCAGACGGCGAAGCATGGTGGTATCCCCCGAAGGATGTGAGTGAACGAAACGCCCGCTGTTTTCGCCCCATCCGCGTGTCGGTGCACGTGAATAATCCTCAATGGAGGGGGCCGGCCGGGCGCCGGACCTCAGCCCTGGGCGGGGCGATAGGGGTTGGCAACCTGCAGGCGGGTGCCCGGCTCCAGCCCCATCTCCTCAAAGCTCCAGCGCAACTCGACGCCGTCCTTCTCCGGACTGGTGCAGCGATCGTCCCGCACCCGCCGCAGGGTCACGCGCGCGCCGTCATAGGTCTGGCGAACCACGGGCACCAGGTCGCTCTTTTCGGTGCAGCCATTGCTGCTGATCCAGAACAGGACCGTGTCCCGACCGACGGCGGCGGCGCGAATGGGTTCGACGACGCCGGGGCCGTCCTCGACCGCCGGGCGCCCGCCCACCCAGTCCGGCAGGCTGGTGCATCCGGACAGGGCCAGAGCGCCCAGCGCCGCGACCCCGATCAGGCTGACATATGTGCGATGTGGTGACATGGCCTGTCCCCGCGCCTTTCCCAAGGGTCAAGACTGCCTCAATTCGAGGCGATTGGCATCCCCGAACCGGCCTTCGTCCACGAAAAAGGGCCCCGGATCGCTCCGGGGCCCCTGTTTCTTGCGCTAACGCGCGGTTCGCGGAACCTCGCTGCTTGAGCGCGTAGTCTGGTCTTGCGCTCAAGTCGCGAGTGACCGCGTCACGAGCATAGCGCTCAAACTTACGACGAGTAGTATTCGACGACCAGGTTCGGTTCCATCTTCACCGGGAACGGCACATCGGCCAGCTCCGGCACGCGCACCCAGCGCACCGAGAAGCCGCGATCGCCGACTTCCAGATAGTCCGGAATGTCCCGCTCGCCCGACTGCATGGCTTCGAGGACCAGCGCCATGTTGCGCGACTTTTCCTTGATCTCGACCACGTCGCCGACCTTCACGCGGTACGAGCCGATGTCGACCTTCTTGCCGTTGACGGTCACGTGGCCGTGGCTGACGAACTGACGGGCCGCCCAGACGGTCGGGACGAATTTGGCGCGGTAGACGACGGCGTCCAGACGCGATTCCAGCAGGCCGATCAGCAGCTCCGAGGTGTTACCCTTGCGGCGGGCGGCTTCCTCATAGGTCTTGGCGAACTGCTTTTCTGTGATGTTGCCGTAGTAGCCCTTCAGCTTCTGCTTGGCCTTCAGCTGCAGGCCAAAGTCCGAGACCTTGGACTTGCGGCGCTGGCCGTGCTGGCCGGGGCCGTACGAACGCTTGTTGACCGGGGACTTGGACCGGCCCCACAGGTTCTCACCCATGGCCCGATCGATCTTGTATTTGGCGCTGTGGCGCTTGGACATGTGTCACTCTCTATCGTGATGCGGCCCGGCATCCCCGATATTGGGAATGCGATCTCAACGGCGGTCCACGCATCATCCGTCATCAATCCCGCCCCGGTCTTGCGACGGGACGTGAAGGCGGGGCTTATG
>JAHJYN010000217.1 GCA_018826885.1 Alphaproteobacteria bacterium
ACCAGGACCACGGCAATGGCCCGGCCACCTGCGCCACCGCCATCCAGTACGGCTTTACATCGGTGATGATGGACGGCTCGCTGGAAGAGGACGCCAAGACCCCTGCGTCCTACGAATACGATGTCGACGTCACCCGCCGCGTCACCGAAATGGCCCACAGCTGCGGCGTCTCGGTCGAGGGGGAGCTGGGCGTGCTGGGCAGCCTGGAGACCGGCATGGGCGAGGCCGAGGACGGCCACGGCTTCGAAGGCAAGCTGGACCACTCGGCCCTGCTGACCGATCCGGATCAGGCTGTCGATTTCGTCCGCGAGACCAGGGTCGATGCCCTGGCCATTGCCATGGGCACCAGCCACGGCGCCTACAAATTCAGCCGCAAGCCCGACGGCGCGGTGCTGGCCATGAATGTCATCGAGGAAATCCACCGTCGCCTGCCCGACACCCATCTGGTCATGCACGGCTCATCCTCGGTGCCGCAGGACCTGCAGGACATCATCAACCAGTACGGCGGCCAGATGCCCCAGACCTGGGGCGTGCCGGTCGAGGAGATCCAGCGCGGCATCAAGCACGGCGTGCGCAAGATCAACATCGACACCGACAACCGGATGGCCATCACCGGCGCCATCCGCAAGGTACTGGCCGAAAAGCCGGGCGAGTTCGATCCGCGCGCCTATCTGAAGCCCGCCAAGGAAGCCATGCGCAAGCTGTGCATCGAGCGCTACCAGCAGTTCGGCTGCGAGGGGCAGGCCTCAAAGATCAAGCCGCTGTCGACCGCCCAGATGGCCAAACGCTATGCCTCGGGCGAGCTCAATCCCCAGATCGGGGCCTCCGCCCGCGCGGCCTGATCACCAGCTGTAGCGGCTCTGGAAATAGTAGCGCACGTCGCGGGCGCGGCGCTCGGCATCGTCCAGTTCGTCCTGGGCCCGGCGCCACTCGCGGATCGTGTCCTCCCGCTCGCGGCGTAGCTCGCGGACACGGGCCCGCGCCGCATCGCGGGCTTCCTCGGTCAGGTCCCGGTCGCGGGCCTGCCCCTCGAAGTAGCCGATCTTGTCGTCGAGGTCGGCGGCCCGGGCGCCCAGGCTGTCGATCCGGCTGCGCGCCTCGCTGACCGCCTGCTCGGCCTGATAGATCTCCTGCCCGTCTCTGAAGGCGGCCAGGAAAGCACCTTCCATCGGGCCCCGGCAGACCCCGGCATAGCTGTTGCCCCGGACCGCCTCGGCAAAGCCGCGCTCGGGCACGCAATAGCCCCGAAGACCGTCCTCGCGCGCCGAGAAATAGGCGGCCGAATCCGGCACGACCCCATATTTGGCGCAGGCCTCGGCATGCGCTTCCAGCCGGCTCTCCGACAGGCCGGCATAGCCGTCATTATACCCCTGCTGCCCCCAGTCCCCGGCCAGACACTGGTCCTCGCTCATGGTCGCGCAGCTGCCCAGCGACAGCAGCGCGGCCCCGCCAACGCACGCCAGAAAAATGCGGTTCATGTAGGCCTCCCGATCAGACAACCGCCACCATGCCCAAGGTCAAGCTTCCCGGCAACGTCCTCGCCCGCTATCGCGCATCGCCGCACATGCTAAGGTCCTCCGACCCATGCTCGTGCCACCCCCCGACCCTGATGAAGACCTCGACGGCGCGACCGTGCTCGAGGTTCGGCTCGACGCCCGCCATCCCCGGTTGGACAAGGCCCTCAGCGAGGCTCTGCCCGACGTCTCGCGCGCCCGGCTTCAGGCCCTGATTGCGGCGGGGGCCGTCACCCTCGACGGCCACATCCTTTCCTCCGGTTCGAGAGCGGCAGAGCCGGGGATGTACCGCATCCTCATGCCGGCGCCCGTCGCCGCCGATCCCGAACCCGAGGATCTGGCGCTGCCCGTCCTGTTCGAGGATGCGCACCTGATCGTGGTCGACAAACCTGCGGGCATGGCCACCCACCCCGCCCCGGGCAGCGAGACCGGCACCCTGGTCAATGCCCTGCTGCATCACTGCGGCGGCAGCCTGTCGGGTATCGGCGGCGTGGCCCGCCCGGGTATCGTCCACCGGCTCGACAAGGGCACGTCCGGGGTCATGGTCGCGGCCAAGCATGACAAGGCCCATCAAGGCCTGACCGCCCTGTTCGCGACCCACGACATCGAACGCACCTATATCGCCCTGACCCGGGGGACGCTGACCCCCGAGCGCGGCCGGATCGAGAGCCGCCTCGGCCGCTCGGCCCACGATCGCAAGAAGATGGCGGTCCTCAAGACCGGCGGGCGCGAGGCCATCACCGACTATGTCGTCGAGCGCGTCTTTGGCCTGCCCGCCAAGGCCGGCGCGGCGCCCCTGGCCGCCCGCGTCGCCTGCACCCTGCACACCGGCCGGACCCACCAGATCCGGGTCCATATGGCCTCAAAGGGCGCGCCCCTGCTCGGTGACCCCGTCTACGGATCCGGCCCCCCGGCAGGCTCCGTCCGCGACGCCATCGCCGAGTCCGGCCTGACCCGACAGGCCCTGCACGCCGCCATCCTCGGCTTCACCCACCCGATTACCCAGGAGGGCTTGCGGTTCGAGACATCTCCGCCCGAAGACATGCGGGACCTGCAGTCGCATCTGGAGGCCCTGTGAAAGCGCCGATGGCACTCGTCGCCCTGACGATGCTTGCAGCCTGCGACGCCGCCAGCGTGCCACCGGCCCCTCCTGTCCCGTCCAGCGGACCCAATGCGGCCGGCCTCGTACCCCTGCCTTGCGACGGCTCGGTACCGCTCGCTCCGGTCAAGCGGCGCTACTGCGACCGCGATCGCCACTATGTGAAACCCGATGCCCGCGATGCCCTGACGGATGCCGCCACCCGGCTGGCAGAGGATTTCCCCAGCCTCGTCGTCCGGTTCATGGACGGCTCCGGTCCGGACGGCATCGTCCCTTTTCCGCCGCACCTCAGTCATGGGGACGGCCGCCAGATCGATCTGGCCCTCTACTACACCGATACCCGGGGACGGCCGCTGTCAGAGGTACCGAACACCCGAATGTGGGGAGGCTACTGGCCGGCCGAGCCGCCCCGGCCTGGCGAGCGCATCGCCTGTCCTCAAGGCCGCGAGGGGCGCGCGCACAAGCCGGACCCGCCTGCGGACCGTCCGTGGCGTCTGGATGAGGACCGGACGCGGGCCATGGTCATGGTGCTGATCGCCGATCCCCGGGTCCGGCGGGTCCTGATCGAACCGCATCTTGAGGAACGCTTCGGCCTTTGGGGTCATCCCAAGCTCCGGTTTGCAGGTTGTCAGGCTGCGCGCCACGATGACCATATCCACGTGGACTTTTACTGAGGCTTCGATGACCGACCCGGAAATTCGCAACAATACCGACGCCCATCGCTACGAACTCGACGTGGACGGCCTGACCGCCACCGTCGCCTATAACCTGACCGGCCCGAACCTGATGATCACCGAGACTCTGGTGCCGACGGCGCTGGAGGGACGCGGCATCGCCAGTCGCATGGCCCGGCACGTCACCGACGACGCCCGTGAACGCGGTCTCGTGATCCTGCCGGTCTGCACCTTCTTCGGCCACTTCTTCCAGAAGCACCCGGACCAGGCCGACGTCGTCCATCCCGACTATCGCAAGGCCCTCGGCCTCGACTAAGTCTTGAAAAGCAACGGACCCCGTCATATACTCCCCCCAGTTGATCGTGGCTTCGGCGCCACGGCCCGTCGCGGCTGTGACAATGCGCCCCTAGGCAAGGGGGCAACCGATCCCCACGTCGGCTGTTGAGGGGTGAGGCGTCGGTGCACAATCTCGTGGCCGTCTCCGCAGGACCCGCTCGTTTTTGAGGTCGGAGGGACCATATGACTGCCAAGCCCAGCCTCGCGATCATGTCGCCTGAACAGGGACTGTCGCGCTATCTTTCGGAAATCCGGAAATTCCCCATGCTCAGCAAGGACGAAGAGTTCATGCTGGCCAAACGCTGGGGCGAACACCAGGACACCGAAGCCGCCCATAAGCTCGTCACCTCCCACCTGCGCCTCGTGGCCAAGATCGCCATGGGCTATCGCGGCTACGGCCTGCCGATCGGCGAAGTGATTTCCGAGGGCAATGTCGGCCTGATGCAGGCGGTCAAGAAATTCGATCCGGACAAGGGCTTCCGCCTGGCGACCTACGCCATGTGGTGGATCCGTGCCTCGATCCAGGAATACATCCTGCGCAGCTGGTCCCTCGTGAAGATGGGCACCACCGCGGCGCAGAAGAAGCTGTTCTTCAACCTGCGCAAGGCCAAGAGCCAGATCAGCGCCTTCGAAGATGGCGACCTGCTGCCTGAACACGTCACCACGATCGCCACCAAGCTGGGGGTGAACGAGGACGAGGTGATCTCGATGAACCGGCGCCTGTCCGGCCCCGACTCCTCGCTGAACGCCCCGATGCGGGTGGATGGCGACGCCGAGTGGCAGGACTGGCTGTCGGACGACACCCAGGTCAGCCAGGAAACCCAGATCGCCGAGGATGAGG
>JAHJYN010000218.1 GCA_018826885.1 Alphaproteobacteria bacterium
ACGGCCGAGGCGGAGCCGAGGTTCCACCATTTGAAGCCTTCCTCGTACATGAAGTAGAGGACGGTCACGGTCGACTGGGCGGGCCCGCCCTGGGTCATCACATAGGGCTCGGCGAACAGCTGGAAGAAGGCGGCGACCGAGATGATGCTGACCAGCAGCAGGGTGGGCGCGATGGCCGGCAGGGTCACGTGGCGGAACTGTTTCCACGGGCCAGCGCCGTCGATGCGGGCGGCCTCATACAGCTCGTCCGGGACGGTCTGAAGCACGGCGAGGAAGATCAGCATATTGTAGCCAAACGTCTTCCACACCACGAACATCAGGATGGCGGGGATGGAGGTCGAGGGCTGGCCGAGCCAGTCGACGGCGGGCAGGCCGACCGAGGTCAGGCCCCAGTTGATGATGCCGTAGCGGGTGTGCAGCAGATAGTTCCAGAGCACCGCCGTGGCGACCAGGGTGGTGACATAGGGAGCGAAGAACATCACCCGCCAGATTGGCCGCCACAGAACCATGCGGGCATTGAGGATGACGGCGGCGGCGAGCGACACGGCCAGCGTCAGGGGCACGCCCAGCACACTGAACCAGACGGTATTCTTCATCGCCCCCCAGAACAGGGCATTGCCCAGCAGGTTCTGATAGTTGTCGAGGCCGACGAAGCGCAGGTTGTTCAGATCAGCCAGCGCATAGATGTCGAAATCGGTCAGGCTGAGCAGCAGGGCCGAGACCATCGGAATGACGAAGAACAGGCCGATGGCGATCAGGGACGGGGCGACAAAGCCCCAGGCGGCGCGGCTGCGCTTGCGGTGATCCGAGCGGCGGGGCGGTCGGGTCGCCTCGCGCGTGGCAGCAGGGGCCGTGACGGTCTGCATGGTCATGAGGCCCCTCCCCGCTCCAGCATCCAGCGGCGTTTTTCAAGCAGGCGGTCGGCGCGGCGGTCGATCTCCGCGGCCGCGGTCTCGGGCGTGTATTCGCCGCGCACCATGCGTTCGGCGACGATCTGCATTTCGGTGACGATCCGCTCCCACTCGGGGGCCTTCGGCACGGCCTCGGCACGCGCCAGCTGGGCCTTGAAGGGCAGGATCATGGGATCCGAGGCCAGCGCCGGAGCAGACCAGGCGCTTTCGCGTGCGGGCAGGCTGCCGGTGATCTGATTGAAGCGGACCTGGGTTTCGGGCTCCAGCAGATAGCGCACCCAGGCCCAGGCGGCCTCGGGGTGACGGGTCGAGCGGAACACCGCCAGCGAGGAACCGCCGGGGGCCGAGGCGCCGGGACCATTCGGGCCGGGAATGCCGGCGGTGGCCCACTGCGTCTCGGGCGGCAGGCGACGGCGAAAGTCACCGATCGACCAGGGACCGGAGAAGTAGAAGCTGAAATAGCCGCGCTGGAACTCGGTCCAGACGTTGGAGATCTGGGTGGCGGAGACCAGCGGGGCGAGACCCTCGTCGAACAGGCTCTTGTAGAAGGCGAGCGCCGCGATGAAGCCCGGGCTGGAGAAGTTGCCGCGCGTCGCCTGATCGGCGAGCAGGGGTTCGTCGGCCTGAAGTCCGAAAGTCAGAAGCTGTTCGAACTCATTGACGGGCAACAGGATTGCATAGTTGACCTCGCCTGCCACGCGCTTGATGGCGTGCATGGAGGCCTTCCACTCGGCCCAGGTCGTGGGGACGGTGTCATAGCCGGCGAGAGACAGAATATCGGTGCGGCAAAACAGCAGGCGGGTGTCGACATACCAGGGCGTGGCGACGGCCTGACCGTCCACGCGGTTGGTCTCGAGCACCGCCGGGAACTGGTCGGTCAGCAGGTCGGAGGCGAAGGCCGGCGTGGCCGACAGGGCGCCGATGGCGGCCATCTCCGAGACCCAGGTGTTGCCGATCTGGCTGATGTCCGGGAGGGAGTCGCCGGCGTAGGCGGTCAGCAGCTTCTGATGGGCGGCGGTCCAGGGCACGGCCTGGACCTCGACGGCGATGCCGGGATTGCGGCGTTCGAACTCGGGCACCAGTTGTGGCACGGCCGTGCCCTCGGCGCCCATGGCCCAGAAGGTCAGATGCGTACGCCCGTCGCTGCGGCCTGTGCAGCCCGCCGTCGCAAGCGCGGCCGTCGATCCGGCCAGCCAGCCCAGTGCCGTCCTGCGGTCGGGCCGGACCAGCGTCATGCGCGATCCAGCCAACCGCCCTCGAACCCGGCGCGCTGCAGGCCCCGGATCAGGTTGGGCTCGCCGTGCATGTGGGTCCAGACGAGGTTGGTGCGGTGGTTCTCGATCATGACCACAATCGGCCCCTGATCGATGCCCAGATAGTCGCCATTCACCCAACCGATGCCGGGCACGATCTGGCCGTGCCGGAGCGGTCCGTCGCGCTCGGTCAGCGTCGGGTTGAAGGAGTCGAGGAAGCCCCACTCGGTATAAAGGGCCTCGCCGTAGCGGGCCTTCATGGCCTTGAGGCAGGCGGTCACCGCATCGGGCGCGAAGGGCATGGAGGCCATGGCGGCGGTCGGGGCGATGGTGCCGTCGTCGCGCTCGCCCGGGCCACGGGCCGAATAGCTGAAGAACTCACGCTCGCGGCCGTCGACGGTCTGGGTGAAATCGCCCGGTCCGTCGCAGGCGGTCAGGCCCCAGACCTCGGCGTCATAACCGGCCCACCCCATGGGGTTGGTGCGGGCGTAATACTGCTGCGCCTCGGCGGCGCGGACGCTGTTCTGGAAGTAGTCGAAGTCGCCGATCTCGGCTGCCTTCCCGCGCATCCAGGCATCGCGGATGCCGCGGAAGTCGATGAACATATGGCTGTACTGGTGGCCGAACATCGGCGCGAAATGCAGGTGCGGCGTGCCGTATTCGTCGGTCCAGCTGTCGCCGTAGACCGAGCACCATTCCTCCCAGACCTCGGGGCCGACGGGGTGGGTCGGGCTGCCCATGGCGAGCAGCAGGACGATCATGCCCTCGTTGTAGACATGCCAGTCGGCCTCGATGAAGCCGGTCTCGGGGTGCCAGCCCATGGTGATGCGACGCGGGCGAACCTCGGCCCAGTCCCACTCGACGCGGTCGTAGATGGCCTGGGCCTTTTCGCGGATTTCGGTCTCGCCGGCGTCCTCGCCATCGAAATAGCGGGCCGCGAACAGCATGCCGCCCAGCAGCAGGGCGGTATCGACCGTCGACAGCTCGGTCGTGCCGAAGCGATGGCCGGTGTCCATGTCGAGGAAGTGGTAGAAGAAGCCCTTGTAGCCGGTCACGCCGGTCGCCTCGGGCCCCTGGGGCGCATCGTGGAAGAAGCGCACCGTGTTCAGGGTGATGTCGCGGGCTTCCTCGCGCGTCATCCAGCCGCGCTCGACCCCGACCGGCCAGCAGGCCAGGGCAAAGCCGACGGCGGCCACCGACGAGAAGGAAGGCGTGGGCCAGCGGTCCGGCGTCAGGCCGGTGCGCGGGTCCGTAACGTGGCGGAACCAGTCGAAGGTGCGCTTCTGCAGTTCCTCGACCTCGGCGTCGAGCGTCACAGGAGCCGCAGCGTCATCGCCCTGGCCGCGTCCGCAGGCGCCAAGCCCCACAAGACCCGCACCCGCCACCGAAGCCAGAAGAAACCGTCTGCGATCCATGCTCACACCTTACGCGACTGTCGGGCCAAACCCGAAAACACAAAAAAGAGGGGCCGCCCCCCACGCACGGTGAGAGGCGGCCCCAGGCTCAGGAGATCAGAACGTGTAGCGCACACCCACCTGGAACGTGCGGGGAGAGGCCACGGAGTTCGGATTGCCAAAGTTGGCGTTCGAGCCGACCTCGGGAATGAAGCCGTCGAAGCCGGTGAAGTTATCGTGGTCGAACACGTTGAAGACTTCACCGATCAGCTGCAGATCACCGCCGGGGACGGCGAAGGTCTTCGTGAGGCGCAGGTCCAGGTTCCGGTACGCGAAAGCGTTCGGAATGATGAAGCTGCTCCGCTCAGGCTGGCCGAAGCACCCTTGGCGGAAGTTCTGGAAGAACTCCGGACCTTCATCGATCCGGCTGAAGTCGTTGACGTTGAAGCAGTTGCCGCTGGTCAGGGTCAGGAGCCCCGACAGTTGCAGACGCCAAGGCAGATCGACGATGCCGGTGGCAACGATCTGGTGCTCGATATCGCCGCCGTTTGGCACCCAACGGCCATCGCCGCCGCGCGGGAAGTCGAAGTTGAACTCGTTCCGATTGCTCTCGGAGTCCGCGCCCGTATAGGCGAAGGTCACGCCCCATCCGCTGTCTGCGGTGTAGGGCTTGTCCGCCGTGACGTAGATTCCGGTGAAGCGGGTCTCTCGGCTGTTCTCAGCGGCCACGATGCTGCCGAAGCCGGGAACCGCAAACGACTGAAGACGGCCCGTCGCGCTGAGCGCCACGTTCCGGTTGATCGGGAAGTAGGCGATCTCGTTCCGGCCCATCTGGTGGACGATCGAGAACGAGGTGTTCCAGTCGCCGAAGCGCTGGCGCACACCAACCGAGAACTGGTCGGTGTGCGGCGGCTTCAGATCGTTCGGGATAACCCGCAGTTCGCCGTTGGGTGCCAGGCCGGACGCGATCAGCCCGTCCAGGCCTTCCCGGCTGCGATAGGACTCCTGCCACAGGATCGTGGGATCGCCGTTGAGGGTGGGCAGACCGTCCTGCGAGAAGCGGAACTGACGGTTGGTGAACTGGCGGAAGAGGCTTTCCTCGGCCGCGTTACGGAACAGCGTCCGGTCGTAGAAGCGACCGGCACCGCCGAAGATCACCGTCCGCTGGTCCGCGAACACATCGTACGAGAAGCCGACCCGCGGAGCGATGGCGCCCATGTAGGGATCGCGATTGTCGCCGGTCGAGATGTAGTTCTCGGCGTCGAACTCTCCGCCCTGAGAGACGATCGTTGTCTCGGCAAAGCGCAGCGCCGCCGCAGCGGCGGGCGAAGTCACGAAGTCCTCGTTGTTGGCGTTGGATTCGACGTCCCAGCGCACGCCGAGGTTCAGCGTCAGGTGTTCGTTCACCTCCCAGTCGTCCTGGAGGAACACGCCGAACTGGGTGTTCTTGGCCGTCACCGTTGGAGCGCCGATGCCATAGAAAGCCTCGAACGGCGCGCTGTAGTCATCGCCTTCCGCCGGGCTGAGGCGGTAGTTGAAGCTCGGGTTGGTGTTCTGGCCGTTGAACACCGTGAACTCGGCGAACGACACCTTGCCGCCGATCTTGAACAGGTGCGAGCCATTCAATTCGATCGGTTCGAACGTGACGTTGTTCCGGACGGTCCAGATCTCTTCGCGCACTTCCTGCGAGGTCGGGCGACCGCCGATCTGGATGATGCCGAAGAAGTTTTCGCCGACGAGGTCCGGGTTGAGCGGGTCGGGACGGAACGAGGATTCGCGATAATCGATCGAGAGTTCGTTGAAGAACATCTCGCCCTGGAAGTCCCACTGTCCCTTTACGCTCAGGACTTCGTTGACGACCTCTTCCGCACGCTCAAACGATGTTTGGCCACCGAAGCTGCGGATGTCGCTCTCATCACGATAGCTGGCCTGCAGCGAGATGGTGGAGGCATCGTTGTGCCGATACGTCAGCTTGCCGAAGTAGATGTCCTGCCGGAACGGGCTTTCGAAGGTGCCTTCGTAGCTGGCCAGATTGATGCGGCCGGGCAAGGTCGCGCGGGTCGTGGCGTCGCCGCCAGCGACAATCACGTTATTGCGCGCTTGGTCGTTGACCTCATAGGCCACGAAGAAGTTCAGGCGGTCCTCAATGATAGGGCCGCCCAGCGAGGCACCGTACTGCCGCCTGTCAAGCGAGGGCACTTCCTGGTTGTTGCGCCGCTGGAAGAAGTTCCGGCGGGTGAAGTCCTCGTTCTGGTAGAAGCCGAAGACCTCGCCCGAGAACTCATTGCCACCGGACCGCGTCACAGCGGTGATGATGGCCGTACCCGCGTTCTCATACTCGGCCTTGAAGTTGGACGTGGAGACGCGGAATTCCTGCACGGCCAGTTGGCTGAACGGGTTGCCGCGGCTGGCGTCCTGACCGATCAGGCCGCCCTGGTTCACGTTTGACTTCAGGCTGACGCCGTCGATGAAAACGTTCACCTGGCTGGATCCCAGGCTGCCGCCTGTGTTGCCGCCGGCGCTGAACCCCCGACGGAACTCATCCTGATTCAGCCGGATGCCGGGCGCCAGGGCCGCAAAGTTGAGGAAGTTGCGGTTGCCCTGCGGCAGCGTCGAGATCTGCTGCGTCGTGACGTTGGTCGCGATTTCAGAGGTGCGGACCTCGACGACATTGCGTCGTCCGGTGACGACGATGTCTTCGACCCGGGTACCGTCCGCGTTGACCATGGGCCCGACGTCCAGGGGAATGTAGGCTTGTTGACCTACCTGCAGCGTCACGACCTGTTCATAGGCGTCGCCGTCCACAGTCTGCACGTTCAGGCGGTAGGTGCCGGGCCGGAGGTTGGGAAGGGCATAAGCGCCGCTGTCATTTGCGGTGGAGCGGCTGACGAAGCCTGTGTTCACATCCGTCGCCGTGATGCGCGCGCCTGCTTCCACGGTTCCGCCGTCTGTAACCACGCCCCGCACGGTTGCGGTGCTGGTTTGAGCCGAAGCGGCTCCAGCCATGCCCAGCGACATGGCCATGGCGAGGGCGGAGGCCGCCCCCAGATATCGAATGTTCATTTTAGCCATCCTGGTTTTCCCCCTGAGCGGAAGCTGTCACGCCCGACGGCCGCCCGTCCGCCGCGCGTGTGGTTGAGACCGACGCCCGTGTGGACGTTCGGATCACGAGTTCAGGCCGGACAACCTCGCAGGCGGGGGACGACGCCGTCGTCTCACGTCCGGCCTGCGCGGCCTCGATCTGGCCAACCAGACGCTGCAGGGCGCGGCGTCCGGTTTCGGCAATGCGAATTCTCATCGTGGTCAGGCCCGGCCTGACAAGGGCGGCAATCGGCACGTCGTCGAAGCCGACCACGGCCACATCCTCGGGGCAGCGAACGCCGGCCTCCTGGAACGCCAGCAGGGCCCCGATGGCCATCATGTCATTGCCGCAGAACACGCCGTCGAAGCGGCGCGGCGCGTCCATCAGGGCGCGCGCCGACGCATGGCCGGAGCCCTGGTTGAAGTCTCCCTCGACCACATGCGGCGCCAGCCCCGCTTCGGCCATGGCCTCAAGATAGCCGGCCAGACGGGCCTCGGCCTCAAGGTTGCCAGCCGGACCGGCGATGTGGGCGATGTCGCGGCATCCGCCAGCCAACAGGTGCTCCACGGCCGCGTGCGCGCCGCCGTTGTTGTCGACGACAATCGACGGAAGCGCACTTTCGGCGGCCCCGCCATGCATGAGCACCACGGGCAGGCGTCCGGCCATGGCGGTGGCCAGATTGGCCGAGTCGATCTGGGGCGACAGGACAAACAGGCCGTCCACCCGGCCGCGCATCGAGCGGATTGCGGCAGCGGCCCCGTCGGCGTCGTCATGCGAGCTGGAGACGATCAGGTGATAGCCGTGCTCGCGCGCGGCCAGATCCATCCCTCGAATCAGCTCCGAGAAGAATTCGCCGTACAGGTCGGGCAGGATGATGCCGAGGGTATTGGTCTTGCTGGTCGACAGGCTGCGGGCGCCGCTGTGGGGCACATACTGGAGGGCCTCGGCCGACTCGAGGATTCGCTTGCGGGTCTCTTCGGTGACGGTGTCTGAACCGTTCAGAGCGCGCGAAACCGACGCCACCGAAACCTGGGCATGACGGGCCACATCGCGAATTGTAGCCGGTTTCATTTTCCGGCCTCGCGGACTGGCGAAGGACATCGATGGAACGTCACGCTATCAGGCTCCCTGAACAACCCGGCCGTGCCGACCCCTTGTCGAGGTTCGTCGGTCTAATCGTGTAATCGGTTACATGACACACGAGACATGAGGCGCGCAAGTGCCCTGATTTGGACACAGGGACGCGGGGACGCGTGGCCGCACCCCCCTGCCCCCGCAGCTTCAAAGCCTGACCGTCGACGCCGGATAACGCGGTTAACGCTGTAAGTCTTGAGCTTTTGCGGGGGCCGCCCCGCTGCCGGGTACCCGACCAGAGCCAGCGTGAGCGACCCGGCCGCCGGGACCCACGCGCCACAGTTCAGACGAAAACGTCACGGGCGGGCGGCCTGATTTGCGGTGCTATGCCCCGGGACGCACGCGGGCATAGAAGGATTCGATCAGGTCCAGCCGGTCTGCATGGGGCATGGGCCGGGCGACCGGGCCGTCATTGGTGAACTCCAGCAGCACGCCCGGCGCTGAGCGAAGGTCGGGCCAGACGACGGTCGTGGGGGCATTCGGATCGCCGGCCGTTGCGAAGCGCGTCCAGTAGCCCGCCATGGCATCCGCGGCGTCCTGATCCCGCTGGCCCAGGGGCCGTCCGACGGTGTCGAGCGTATCAAAGACGTAGGGGCGCTCCGAGGCATGGGTCGCCCCGCCACTGGGCTCGGGATTGGACTCCGGCACCACGTCGAACCGGTACAGGAAGGTCGGGTACCCGGCGTCGGCATGAAGCCGTGTCAGGTAACGCGCAGGCTCGTTGAAGACCAGGTCGCTGATGATATGGGCGTCATAGCCGTCGGGCCCGCCGTACGCCGCCAGCAAGGCGTCCCGCTCGGCCACCGTCAGCGCGTCATCGATGCGGCCATAGGCCCCGGCGTCGGTCGGACGGATCCACCAGAATTCCGCACTGTTGGTC
Organism: Alphaproteobacteria bacterium; assembly: GCA_018826885.1. Lineage (GTDB taxonomy): Bacteria > Pseudomonadota > Alphaproteobacteria > Caulobacterales > Caulobacteraceae > Brevundimonas. The sequence goes on from JAHJYN010000218.1 coordinate 8,655, forward strand.
CCGAGGATCAGGGGCACGGGAGCCTGGCGCCCGGCGCTAAAGGCCTCGACCACATCTTCGGTCAGGATGGTGCCGTCGACGATCACATTGTCCGAATAGAAGGGGGGCATGGGACTGAGGAAGGCCTCGGCCGGAACGGCGCGCAGCTGCGCCGCATCGGCATCGGCGGGCAGGCCGGCGCCGCGGCCAAAGGCCACCCCCAGTGACTGGGCCGAGGGGCGGCCCGGGTGGTCGAGCGACAGGTCGGCAGAGCGCTGACGGCCGAGGCCGGACTGGACGATCGCCTTGTGGAACAGGCCACGGGCAGAGGGCGCCACCATCAGCTGGGTCACGGCGACGCCGCCCGCCGACTCGCCGAAAATGGTGACATTGCCGGGATCTCCCCCCAGGGCCGCGATATTGTCGCGCACCCATTCCAGGGCCGCGATCTGGTCCATGACGCCATAGTTGCCCGCCGGCTCATCCGCCGGACGGTCTGCGGCCAGCGCCGGATGGTCGAAGAAGCCGAGACGGCCGAGGCGGTAGTTGATCGTCACCACCACAACACCGCGCCGCGCCAGGGCGCTGCCGTCATAGAGCGCCGCCGTGCCCGAGCCGTTGTTGTAGCCGCCGCCGTGTATCCAGACCATGACCGGCAGGGGTCCGTCCCGCTCCTCCGGGGCCCAGACGTTGAGGGTCAGGCAGTCTTCGCTCATCGGCAGGGGGCCGACGCCGGGGTCGCCGTTGGCGGGCGGCTGGATGCAGATGGCCCCATAGGCCGTGGCGTCCCGCACGCCCTCCCAGTCTGCAACCGGCGCCGGGGGGCGCCACCGCCGTGCGCCGACAGGCGGAGCAGCATAGGGCAGGCCCTTGAAGGCCACGACACCGTCGGCGGCCGCCCCTTGCACGGTCCCGTTTTCAAGGCGGACGGGTTCGACGGGATCGGGCACGGGCGCTAGGACCATCATCAGGGAAAGCAGGCTGGAGACTATCATCTGTCGACCCTAGCCGCCGGTTTCGACAATCCCAAGTCAATCGCTTGACATCCCATGGGAACCGCTGTCCGGATCAGGCGTTTCGACGGCTTCGTCGAGGGGGCTGCCGATTGAAGTATCTTGAGTTGAGCGATGTGGCGGCGCGGGACATGGCCCGGGCCTTCGACGCATCGCCCAATCCCTACACCATGCTGACGGCCGACTTCCGCTATGCGGGGGTCAATCAGGCCTACCTCGACGTCGTCGGGCGGGAGCGGGAGGACCTGATCGGTCGCAATCTGTTCGACCTGTTCGACGGCGGCGGCCAGAGTGATCAGGCCCGCGAGAATGCCCGCCAGCTCAGGGCCTCGTTCGAACGTGTCCTGCAGACCGGCAAGCCGGACCACATCGCCCTGATCCACTATCCGATCGAGGTGACGGACGACGCCGGCCGGACACGGATCGAGGATCGCTACTGGAGCGCCACCCATACGCCGATCCGGGGTGCGGACGGTCAGGTCGTCTATATCCTCCAGCACACGACCGACATCACCGAGCTTCAGAACCTGCGGAAACGCGTGATGGGGGACAGGGACAAGGCCACGGTGGCAGACCTGCTCAGCAGCAATGTGATGGCCCGGGCAGAGCACCTGCAGACCGACAATCTGCGCCTTCAGTCAGAGCGCAACCGGCTGCTGGACATCTTCATGCAGGCGCCGGGGTTCATCGCGGTGCTGACCGGGCCAGACTTCGTCTTCCAGATGCACAATGAGGCGTATGCCGAGTTGACCGGACACCGGACGCTGAACGGCAAGCCTGTGGTCGAAGCCCTGCCCGAGATCGTAGCCCAGGGGTTTCTCGACCTGTTGAAGCAGGTGCGCGAAACCGGCGAGACGTTTGAGGGACGCGCCATGCCCGTTCAGCTGGGCAGCGGACCGGGCGGGCCCCTGCGTACCCACTACCTCGACTTCGTCTATCAGCCCCTGCGGGACGGCCAGGGCGACGTGGCAGGCGTGTTCGTGCAGGGGCACGATGTCACCGACGTCGTCGAGGCCGGAAACCGGCAGAAGCTCATGATCGATGAGCTGAACCATCGCGTGAAGAATACGCTGGCGACGGTTCAATCCATTGCCATGCAGACGGCACGCACCCATGCCGAGCCGGCAACCTTCGCCGAAGGGTTCCAGGCCCGTCTGATGTCGCTGTCCCATACCCACAACCTCCTGACACGCAGCCACTGGGAGGGGGCGGACCTTGCCGACATCCTGACCCACGAGACCGAGGCGCACGGGTCGACCCGCATCCTGCCGAACGGGCCGGTGGTGTCGCTGGACCCGGCCCAGGCCCTGTCGCTGGGGATGATCTTCCACGAGCTGGCCACCAATGCCGCCAAGCACGGCGCCCTGCAGTCCGGCGACGGACGGGTGCTGGTCGACTGGAGCGTTCAGGATGGCCAGGTGTCGCTGGTCTGGCGCGAGATCGACGGCCCGCCGGTGGTGGTCTCCGAGCACCGCGGGTTCGGCAGCCGCCTGATCGAGCGGAATGTGCGTCATGATCTGGCGGGACAGTCCCGCTTCGACTATGCCCCTGACGGGTTGATCTTTTCACTGACCTTTCCACTCGAGAGAACCGCGTCATGAGCATTCCGGGACTGGAGGGCCGAAAGGTATTCGTCGTCGAGGACGAGTCGTTGGTCGCCATGCTGCTGGAGACCATGCTCGAGGACATGGGGTGTACGGTTTTCGGGACCGCCGCGCGCGTCGACGAAGCCCTCGACATGATCGCCGGCGAGGCCCGGCCCGACGCGGCCTTGCTGGACGTCAATGTGGCGGGCCAGACCGTCTATCCCGTGGCCGAGGCCCTGGACCGAAAGGGTGTGCCGCTGGTGTTCTCGACCGGCTATGGCCAGGGGGGACTGGCTGAAGGCTGGGAGGGGCGACCGACGGTCCAGAAACCCTATACCGAGGCCATGATCCGGGACGCCCTGATGCAGGTGCTCGAGATCAGAAACGCCTGAGATCCCGGATCACGGCCCGGGCCGCATTATGGCCGGGGGCCCCGGTCACCCCGCCGCCGGGGTGAGCACCGGATCCGCATAGATAGAGCCCGGGCACCGGCATGCGATAATCGGCATGGCCCAGCACCGGTCGAGCGCTGAACAGCTGGTCGAGGCTGAGTCGCCCGTGGAAGATGTCGCCGCCGATCAGGCCGAAGCGCCGCTCCAGATCGCGGGGCCCCAGGGCCAGCCGGCCGACCACGGAGTCCTTGAAGCCCGGCGCATGGGCCTCGACCGTGTCGATCATCAGGTCCGCGACCGTATCGCGGTGTTCATCGGCCAGATCGGGGGCGACGTGCTGGCAGAACAGGCTGGCGACGTGGTGGCCCTCGGGGGCGAGGCTGTCGTCGAGGGTCGAGGGGATCAGCATTTCGACGATCGGCTGGCGGGACCAGCCGTCGCGGCGCGCATCCTGATACGCCCGGTCCATATAGGCGAGGCTGGGGGCGATGATGATGCCGGCGGTCAGGTGGTCGCCGCCCCCGGGCAGGGCGGTGAAGTCCGGCAGGCGATCCAGCGCCACATTCATGCGGAAGGTGCCCGAGCCGGAAACGTGTCGATCCATCCGCTCGCGGAAGTCAGGCGGCACCACGGCCGGATCGACCAGCCGGTCGAACAGCAGGCGCGGATGCAGGTTCGAGACGACCACGCGCCCGCGCACGACCTCGCCCGCCTCGGTGACGGCGCCCACGGCCCGGCCCTTCTCGGTCAGAACCTCGGCGACGGGGGCGTCGAGGGTGATGTCGACACCCGCCTCGATGCAGGCGGCGGCCATGGCTTGGGCGATGGCTCCCATGCCGCCGATGGCATGGCCCCAGGCGCCGCGCTTGCCGTTCACCTCCCCGAACACATGGTGGAGCAGAACATAGGCGGAGCCCGGCGTGTACGGACTGCCATAGGCCCCGACCACACTGTCGAAGCCGAACAGGGCCTTGATCGGATCGCTCTCGAACCAGCCGTCCAGCCATTCCCCGGCCGAGCGGGTGAACAGATCGACCAGGTCGCGCTGGGTGGTCTGGTCCAGGGTCTTGACGCGCAGGCCCAGCGCCCCGGCCGCAAGAGCGGGGCCGAGACTGGCGAGGCCCAGACCCGGCGTCAGATTGGGCGGGGCTTTCAGCACCTGGTCGCGCAGCATATCGGCGACCGCGTCCAGCCGGCGGCCGTAGTCGTCCAGCCGACCCGCATCGCGCGGCGAGAAACGGGCCACCTCGCGCGCGGTCAGCCCCTCCTCGCCCACAGACAGGCTGTCGCCGTCCGGCAGGGGCAGGAAGTTCGACATCCGGCGCTCGACCACGCGCAGGCCGTGGCGGGCCAGTTGCATGTCGGCGATGACCCTGGGGTTGAGCAGGCTGACGGTGTAGCTGGCGGTCGAGTTGCGATAGCCGGGATGGAATTCCTCGGTGACCGCCGCACCGCCGACAATGGACCGCCGCTCCAGCACGCGCACCCTCAGCCCGGCACGCGCCATATACCAGGCGCAGACCAGACCGTTATGGCCGCCGCCCAGCACAACCGCATCCCACGTCTGACGTGTCATAAAGCCCTGCTCCCGTGCGATCCTTGCGGAGGGCCCGAGACTTATCCCGGCGCAGGGATTCGGTCGACCGGGCCGCAGCACTGCCCGCGTCCACGCGACAGGCTCAAGGCAGGCAGGAAGGAAGGGATCTGGCGGAGACGGAGTCCGCCTGTATCGAACTTCCACCTGCTGCAGCACGCGACGATCGCAAACCTATTCTTCAATGTTGGCGGGCCTTTGTCGTGGCGGGGCATTGCAACCCAGTGCGTCCTATCGCAAACTCAATGATGGGTTTGAGGATGGGTGCGCATGGCGCGGAAAGCCGCAGAGATGACTTCGCTTGCGGTCAAACGATTGATGGACCCCGGCCTTCACTTCGTCGGCGGGGTGCCTGGCCTTGCCCTTCAGGTCCTATCGACAGGCGGGCGAACGTGGATCCTGCGAGTCACCATCGCCGGACGCCGACGGGACATGGGGCTCGGCGGCTACCCCGAAGTCACCCTGGCCGAGGCCCGGGACGCCGCCCGCCGCGCCCGTGCACTCATCCGGGACGGTGAAGACCCGATCGAAAAGGCACGAGCGGCCAAAAACGCGCTGAAAGCCGAGGCAGCCAAGGCAATGACATTCAAAAGCGCCACGGACGCCTTCATCAAGAGCCAGGAAGCCGGTTGGAGAAACGCCAAACACCGCGCCCAGTGGAATAGTTCGCTTGAACGATACGCCCATCCGATCATCGGCAACCTCTCCGTCAGCGATTTAGATACTCCGCACGTCCTGAAGGTCATCGACCCGATCTGGCTCACACGGACAGAGACGGCGAGCCGAGTGCGAGGACGGATCGAACAGATTCTTGACTGGGCCGCAGCCAGAAACCTTCGGCAGGGCCCCAATCCTGCGCGGTGGAGGGGTCATCTGGACAAGGTGCTGCCCAAGCGCTCGAAAGTTGCGCGACCTGTCCACCATCGCGCCTTGCCCTACACCGAAGTGCCGGCCTTTATGATTGAGCTTAAAGCGGTGGAGGGCATGGGAGCACAGGCGCTGCGGTTCGCAATTCTCACAGCTGCTCGCTCCGGCGAAGTGCGTGGTGCAAGGTGGCCAGAGATCGATCTAGGCGCCGGTACCTGGACGGTGCCTGCCGACCGGATGAAGGCAGGACGAGAACACCGTGTCGCACTCTCAGCGGCCGCGCTGGATCTCCTAAAAACCCTGCCCCGCATAGGCGGTAGCGACCTTGTGTTTCCGGCTCCAAGAGGAGGGGTCCTGTCGGACATGACGCTGTCGGCCGTCCTTCGGCGAATGAAGGTGGACGCCGTTCCGCACGGCTTCCGGTCGACCTTCCGCGACTGGGTTGCCGAATGCACCACCCACGGCTCTGACGTTGCAGAGATGGCCTTGGCACACGCGGTCGGGAACAAGGTCGAAGCGGCCTATCGGCGAGGCGACCTGTTCGAGAAGCGTCGAAGGCTTGCCGACGACTGGGCACGTTTCTGTGAAAGCCCGGCTTCCTCCGAGGTCGCGATTCTCAAGGTTCGCGGCCAATGAGTGAGAGAGTTCGGTTCGACGCGTTGGATGCCTTCACAGCCCTCCCACGGGCAAAGATGGGTGACATGGATGGGTTGGCGGAGAGGCTCCGAACCGGTGAAGAGCTGTCTCAGGAAGAACGTGATTTCATTGCGGACTATCTGATCGGCGCTATCAGCTTGGACACGGCTGCACTGCGTCGTGAGGAGAAAATCGCTGATCATCTTGCGATAGCTACATGGGTGCTTAGGCAGCAGATCGTGAACGGCGGCCCACTAGAGGCGGCGATCGCGGAGGCAGAGGATGTGACTGGCTACAAACGCCGCACCATCCAAGCCGCTATCAAAAAGCACTACACGCTGCCCGGCTTCAAAACCCGGCAGAGAATACTCGACATTTTGCAGGCCCATGTGGCGAGGCGGCGCAAATAGTTTCTCGACAACTTGCGCTGCGAATTTGCTGACACAGTTAGGATCGCTGTTCATGTAGTCGGCCTCTCAGCGAGGAGCGACGCATGTCAAACGAACCAACTTCACACTTCGATACCCTCTCGGACCGAGCCTTCGTCCGGTTGCCAGTGGTGGCGGAACTCTACTCGACATCGGCCTCGAATGTCTGGCGTTGGGTGAAGCGGGGTATCATTCCCCAGCCCAAGAAATTGGGCCCTCAGACTACCGTCTGGAATGTCGGCGAACTGCGCCGCTCCTTGGCAGAAGTCGGCCTTAGATAGCCATCATTATCCGCGTCCAGCGCGGCTTTCAGTGTCGTCGGGAAATAAAAGACCGGTGGGGCGCTGATCGTACGGTACCATGGGGATGTGGCCATACCCGAAGCGCAGACTTAAGGTGGAAGCGCGGCCGCCGGCGAGACGTTTCGTCGAAAGTAGCCACCAGCCCGGCCGACGCGTCGTCAGGTCGGGAGCCCGAAGCGTAAGCCCTCCATATACGGTCCTGAGGCAATTTCGAGTTCGGTCCGCCCCGGCGCTCAGGCGCTGGGGATGGATCGGCTTGAGCCCTCAGCTTCAGCTTCCATGCCGGCCCTGAGATGAGAAGCGTCTAGGGGGCCTAGGCAAGTCGCAGCAAGCTGCGGCGCAGCCGACCAGCCGGCGAGGGAGCGGCAAAGCCGCTTCGAGACGTAAAGCAGGTCAAGCAGTGAGGGGACCAAGTTGGGCACCCTATCGGGTACCGCTCGGGGGCGCCTTGGTTCTTCACCCGAGACAAAGCCGGGTAAGCCGTTGACGAGGATGACGACGCCCTTGGGAAGCTGTTTGGCCCCATTCCTATTTACATCGCGCGCTGGCTGTTCTGAACCGCCACTGCAGTACCCATGGCAGCTAGAAGCGAGCCCTTGCGGCGCCTACCAGCAAACAGTGTCTCGTCGCTCGAGGACGACGTGCCCTATCGCCCAGTTTGCGCATGGAGCGGCATCGGCGGCTCTGGGGTATGAGAACCCCTCACGGGGCTGCGCTAATGCTACAGTGAAAGCACTCTCTGACCCGCGGACGGAAAGGCACACTCGGATTCTCCGGGCGAAAACCTAGGTGTGGGTGCGACTTTACCTCCTGAAGACTGCTGTGCATGGCACATAGCCATGGACGCGTATTGAGCGTACCCGTTAGGTTGCCCTCATGGTCGCCGCCTCCCTTCACCCACCCACTGAACAAGCGGCCCTTTGGGCTCCTCCGTGCGGAGCGTTCCCGCGTCCGCCTGTGTTGACCGCGACGATGACCCTCCCGTTCGGCGCCCTTACGTGGGAAAATTTCGAGCGTCTTTGTTGTCGGCTCGCCGCCCGGTCCGCCCTCGTCGAAAGCGCTGTGCGCTATGGCCGTCAGGGGCAGCCGCAACAGGGTATCGATGTCTTCGCTCGGAAGGCAGACGGGCGATACGAAGTCTGGCAAGCAAAACGCTACCGGTCCTTCTCCACGGCCCAGCTGCGCAAGGCTGTAAAAGCTTTCTCCGAGGGTTCTTGGCTTACCCGCTCGGACAAGTTCTTCATCGCAGTTCAGGCGGATCTAGACGATGTTGTTGTCCAAGAGGAAATCGAAAGGCAGGCCGAAGGACTGAAGGAGAGGGGTATCGCCTTGGAGGTCATGGGCGGAGATCGACTCTCGGACCGGCTTCGCCCCCATCAAGATCTGGTCCTATCCTTTTTTGGACGCGCTTGGCTCAACGCCTTTTACGGCGATCAGGCCGACCCAGCGATGACCGCCAGATTGGACGGGGAAGAATTTGCCAGGATACGCGCTCAGGTCGCGCGGCTTTATACAGCCCGCTTTAGCGATCTCGATCAGGGAATTGTCGCGACACGATTCGTGGGGCCCGCCTCGTCACATCGATCACTGGCTCTCCTTGACCGCTACGTTATGCCAGATGTCTACGTTCGGCACAGAGCGAGTGATCCAAACCCCGGCCAAGGTCCGGTGCCAGTCGCCCCTAGCCATTTCGACGGATTGACGGAGCAGAAGCCGGCCGCCACCTCAGTCCTTTCCCGCGACGAACTGCGGCGTGTTTCCGCCGCTAGCTGGTTGGCGGATTCCGAGCACATCGCCGTGGTCGCCGATGCAGGGGCGGGCAAGAGCACCCTATTGCGGTGCATCGCCCTCGACCTTCTGGGGACGCAAACAGTTTTTCCCGTTCTCGCGGCCCGTTGGGGGGAGCGCCTACCGATAATTGTTTCGTTTGCCAAATGGGCGCGCGCCACCGCCGAAAAGGGTGGCGAAGTCAGCCTCAAGGAGCTGGTGGCTCAAGCTCTCCAGCCGCTGCTGACTGAGGATCTCGTCTCCATGGTCAACCGCGCGATCGAAGAAGACAGGATCGTCCTGATCGTAGATGGCCTGGACGAATGGTCCGCCGAACAAGCTGCCCGGCTCGCTCTCGCCACCCTGCTGACATATGTGGAAGTACACCAGATTCCGACGATAGTATCCGGTCGACCACTCGGGCTGCGCAAGATCGGGACCTTGCCGCAATCTTGGAAGACCGCAGAGCTCGCCCCGCTTTCCAGCGTCCAGCAGCGGGCCCTTGCTCATACTTGGTTCGGCCATTTAGGGAGCCCGGAAAGAGAGGGGGAATCCTCGGCCGTCGCAGTGTGGCGCACCGACCGTTTCCTGAAAGAGCTTCAAAGTGATCGGGCGCTCGGCGAGCTTGCAGAAACGCCTCTACTCTTCGTCGGCTTGCTGGCGCTCGCAGTACGGGACGTCGCGCTTCCGCGTGACCGGGCCCAAGCCTTTCAATCCCTCATCCGCCTGCTGCTTGAGATCCACCCGGAGAGCCGAGCAACCGCCGCCGGTGACGTGAACTCACGCTTCACTGCGGCAGCCTCTCCCGAGCTTCGCCAGACGGCATTAGCCGCTTTGGCCTTTGCGTCTCGGCGAGACGGAGGAGACGCCGGCTACGCCCGCGCGCTCGGGGGTAAGGCCATTCGTGAGCATCTATTGGCCAGCAATGGCTATACCCCGGAACGCGCCGACGCCGTTGCGGACGAAATGCTCGCGGTGAACGCAGAAACAGTTGGTTTGATTGTTGAGAAGGGCCCCGGCGACGTAGGCTTCGCCCACGCCAGTCTCGAGGAGTTCCTGTCGGCAGTTCACATCCACAGCTGGCGGTTCGCAGACCTGCTCAACTTTGTTCGGGATAACGTTGGCGACCCGAGATGGCGCAATGTGTTCCGCAACCTTGTCGCCCTGAACACGCGCACGAGCGAGATCGATGACATTGTGGTCGCGATCGAGGCAGCCGATGTCGATGTGCTGGGTGCCGTAAATCGCCGTCGGCTCTTAGCCGAGATCACCTTCAGTCCGTCCGCCATGGCTTCCGGAACGGCCCTCCGTTTAGCTCAGGAGATATTCGATCGGATAGAAGGCTCCGGCCCCGAGGTCGAGCGAACAGCGCTACTGAGATTGGCGCTGAACGGGCTGAGCGACACTGCGCTCCACACGACCATCGAGGATAAGGTGAAACGATGGGCGCCACGTCGCGTCCAGTATCGCCAATCCCTCTACCGCACACTCGGCGCCTGGGCGGCCGATTCGACCTTGCTAGACATCCTTATCGCCGGCCTTAACGACGAGGATCATGAAACCAGTCGAACTGCGGCGAAAGTCCTCGCCAACAAGTTTGCTGGAAATGAAGATGTTAGAGTTCGGCTCCGTGCGACGGTCGCGGGTACCAGCAATCTGGGCGTGACGGCGGCCGCGCTAGAGGCACTCAGTGTCGGCTGGCCGTGTGACGACACGGACGCGCTGGTCGAAGCTGCCCGAGAAAGTCGATCGCCCTTGCTCCGCGCCGTCGCAATCCAAGCCCGTGTACTCGCCGGTATTCACGACGAGGCTGATCGGAAAGAATGCCTCCAGATGGTCGGTTTCCATTCGACCCTTGATTATTCCGAACGGTCGATCGCCTCCGAAACGCTGTTCAGAGGCTGGCCGGACGACGACCGTATCATCGTCGATGCGCTCCAAGCCCTCGGGTTTGGACCTTCGCCACAGGATTCGATCGCCCGCGATCTCGCCGTCACTTATCTTCTGGGAACCGTTCCCGGACGTCCCTCGGTCGAGAAATGGATCCTAAAAGAACTCGAACGCGAACATCCGTTCGTTCTCCTAGGGGGGCAGCCATGGGACTCGCTCGTTAAACACTGCGAGGCGAATGAAGGCATTCGCGAACGTATCGTGACACGCATAATTTCAGGCGAGCAAAAATATCGTGAGCGCGAGGTCTGGGAAATTATCGCACGCTTGAAGGACACTCGGCTTCGCGATCATGCGGTAGAGCTGGTGCGAGCAGACAGCGGCTTCGTCCGCTACTGGAGTCTCCTGCCCCTAGTTGAAGGCTGGTCGAATGACCCGATCGCTCAGGAGCTCTTCGCTGAAATAATCGCTCTTGAGGACGACCGAATGGATATGGTCGTTGCACTCTTGCCGGAGCTCTATGCGGACCCCGCAGCCGCACGCATGCGGCTAATCCAGATCGCGCAAAACGTAGCCAAACCGCGATACGACCTGATCGTCGAGGCACTCGCTTCGCTCGGCGTCGACGGAAGCGACGCAGAAGCCGTGAACGCCTTGCTGCCGCACGCGTCGGCTCCATCGCAGACCATGAGCGCTCCCGACGCCGTATTCGCGCGCTTTGGATCGTCACCCAAGGTTAGGGAGGTCGCGCTGCGACGGTTACAGGAAGCTGATCCTCCGATCGCTCACATCGCTTCGGGAATGGCCGATGAACCCGCGGTTCAAACCTATGTCTCTGACCTGTCCCGCGCCGCGCCGCAGGCGCTGCGGGGCGTGATCGTAGCAGCTTGCGGCGCGAGCGCCGATCGTCACCCCACGCTCTTCAATTTGCTTGCAAACTACGATCACGAAGTGACTTTCCAGCTAAAGGTTCAACTGGCGATCGAGTTTTACAGGCTCAACCACGCCAATGGTGAGACGGACCAATATGTCTCCCGTCTTCTTGAGGAGGCTGATCGGCTCGGTATCCACTTTCAAGAGAACCGCGCCACAGCCTTTGCAGGCTTGGTCGCGATACATTCAGCCGGCTCCATCATCGAGGGCAAAGGTTCCGAGCAGGACATCAATCTCGGATCCTACTATCGCGGCGGCGTCAGCAACGCCCTGTGTAGTCTGGTGATAGAGCATTGGGACGAGCTGAAGGCCGCGCTCGGCGAAGACTTTGCGGAGCAGCGATTGAAGACTCTCGACGGGCCAGCATGGGCCAGCTTGGCGCCCTTTGCGAGTTCAAACTCCAGCGCCCGAATGGACTTCATCGCTTGGTGCGAGAAGGCGGATCAAATCGGGATCACTGCACTCGGGGTACTGGCGGATGTCGCACCCCGAAGCGATGTTCTCCGCAAACACGCTCTCAAAGTTCTGGGATCAGACTCGAACGAACGCAGCGCCCTGAACATACAACTCGTGGCCGCGAAGATCATTCGAGATCAATTTTCCGATCCGACTATCATCGACATGCTTCGTACGCGGCTGAAAACGTATGGCGACCTCTCTTCGGCGCTAGCCCTCGCCGTCTTGGCTCCGGACGATCCGGCATTCGGAGAGAGAACCGTTACCGCGCTAAAGTTGGGGGTCGAGCATGATGAATGGCTCGGCGCGGTCGAAATGGCCGCCCGGCTAGAGCCGTCGCCCATGGTGGTCGATGTACTTCATCGGCTCGCCGAACGACGCGTGCTCCCGCTCTTCGATCAGGGCATCCCCCTCGACGCTTTGATCGATCGAGTCATACGCGACGTCGACCTGCGCACACAGTTGCGCGAGAGTCTTGAGGCCACCCTTTCGCCAAGCGCATTCTGCGCCACGGCGGGCGTGCTGGCCGCGGCGGGAGCGCTGGACACGCAGGGGTGGGCGCTTTGCGCCGAGATCCTATTGGTCGCCCAGACGAGCAAGACTCTGCCCGTGATCGTCCTCGACATCACGACGGATCAGATGCGTCCGATCAGCCATGTCCTCTCGGACCTGTTCCAAACTCGCTCCAGTCTGTAGATCAAGGCCCGTCTCAGCTTTCCCGGCACACCATCGATGCGGGTCACGAGGTGAGCGCCTGGTCAAGTCTCGCAGTGACAGGCAACCAACCTCGGTGGCCGCTAGACGCCCGATACAGACATGCTCAGACGCGATTAATTTTTCTCGAGACTGCAACTCACACCGGGGGGACCCCATCCCCCTAACAAATTGGGCAGCACACCCGACACGAATGATGGGTGTAAAGATGGGTAGTCGCGCGACCACCGCACAAACCCTCATAGAATGGGAAGGTCTGGCGGAGACGGAGGGATTCGAACCCTCGGTACCCCTTACAGGGTACGACGATTTAGCAAACCGTTGCCTTCAGCCACTCGGCCACGTCTCCGGCAGGCGCCGTCGATAGCCGAGCC